>NZ_JBEOWS010000086.1:0-28806 GCF_040296125.1 Streptomyces sp. NPDC002265
TCTCGGGCTTTCCTCCGGGCTTTTTCCCTTCGGTCTTGCGTTTCCGACTCTATCAGACCGTTTCGCGATCCGATTTCCTCGGTGCTTTCCAGGTTCCCGCTCTCGCGTTTCCCTTTCCGGCGGTTCCGACTCTATCAGACTCTTTCGGGCCTGACTCCCAGTCAGCGGGTTGCGCCTTCCCGGCCGTTGAGCCGTTCCGACGAGTGAGACTTTAGCGGATTCCCGACTCCCGAGCTAATCGGGGGTCGCGTTCTTTCGAACGCGGATTCCTCATTTCGCAAATACGCACGCCAATGAAACGACGCAGCCGGGCAGACATGCCGACTGGGCGTCGAGTAGTGACTGGTACTTACGGAATGGCTGTCCGGGGACCGACCGGAGTCGGCACTCACGTCGGACAACTCGGAGAACATTACGGATCGCGGCGCGGCGTGTCAACTTGCTGCCCCAGGGGCCCCTCTGCCCGTACGCTGGGCGGCATGACTACACGTACGTGCACCCAGCTGTGGTGGGCCGCCTGACGGCGGCCGTACACACGTATGTACTCAACGGCCGCCGCCTCGGCGGCCGTTGGCGTTTCTCCCTCCTGAGGGGCGGCCGGCCGGGGGCGGCGGTCCCGATCAGGAGGTGACGAGATGAAGCGGGTCTTCAGCGGGGTCAAGCCGACCGGGCATCTGACGCTGGGGAACTACCTGGGGGCCATGCGGCAGTGGGCCGCGGTCGACCAGCACCGGGCGGACGCGTTGTTCTGCGTCGTCGATCTGCACGCGCTGACCGTCGACCACGATCCCGGCCGGGTACGACGGCTGAGCCGTCAGTCCGCGACGCTGTTGCTCGCGGCCGGACTCGATCCCGAGTTGTGCACCGTATTCGTGCAGAGCCATGTGGACGAGCACGCGCGGCTGTCGTACGTACTGGAATGCGTCGCCACCGACGGCGAGATGCGGCGGATGATCCAGTACCGGGAGAAGGCCGCGCGGGAACGGGAACGCGGCGGGAGTGTGCGGCTGTCGCTGCTGACGTATCCGGTGCTGATGGCGGCGGACATCCTGGCGTACGGGACCGACGAGGTGCCGGTCGGTGACGACCAGGCGCAGCACGTCGAGCTGACCCGGGATCTGGCGGTGCGGTTCAACCAGCGGTACGGGCAGACGTTCGTGGTGCCCCGGGCGACCCACCCGACGGTGGCGGCGCGGGTCATGAACCTCCAGGACCCCACGTCGAAGATGGGCAAGAGCGAGGACGTCGGACCGGGCATCGTCTATCTGCTCGACGAACCCGGCACGGTGCGGAAGAAGGTCATGCGGGCGGTGACCGACAGCGGCCGGGACGTCGTGTACGACCGTGAGCAGCGGCCGGGGGTGGCGAATCTGCTGGAGATCCTCGCCGCCTGCACGGAGGGAGATCCCCGGGCGCTGGGTGAGGCCTACGACTCGTACGGCGCTCTGAAGAAGGACACCGCGGAGGCCGTGGTCGAGACGCTCCGGCCGCTTCAGGCCCGGCACAAGGAGCTGTGCGCGGACCCCGCCTATGTGGAGGGGGTGCTGCGGGACGGGGCGGAGCGGGCTCGGGCGATGGCCCGGCCGGTCGTCGATGCGGCCTATCGCGCGATCGGGCTGCTGCCACCGGTGTCGGAGGTGGTGGTGAACGCGGCGCGGTAGGCGCGCGGGCTGGTGGCGAGGCGCGAGGCGAAGTGCTGGCGCATCGTGACCTCGCTGCCGAAGCCGGCCCGGCGGGCCACCTCGGGCATGGGCTGGTCGGTGCGTTCGAGGAGCTTCTGGGCGGCGGCGATGCGCTGGTCGAGAAGCCAGCGCAACGGCGTGGTGCCGGTCTCGGCGGCGAAGTGGCGGGCGAAGGACCGCGCCGACATACCGGCGCGGGCGGCCAGGTCGGCGACCGTGAGCGGCTGGTGGAGATGGCGCAGGGCGTGTTCGCGGACGGCGGCGAGGGTGTCGGCGTCGCGGTCGGCGTGCGGGGTGGGGCGCTCGATGAACTGTGCCTGGGTGCCGGTGCGGAAGGGGGCCGTGACCATCGAGCGGGCGATGGTGGCGGCCGCTTCCGCGCCGTGGGCGGTACGGACGAGATGGAGGCAGAGGTCGATGCCCGCCGCGGTGCCGGCCGCGGTCCAGATGTTGTCGTCCTCGATGAAGAGGGCGTCGGGGACGACGGTGACCCGCGGATGGTGGGCGCGGAACTCGTCGATCAGGTTCCAGTGGGTGATGGCGCGGCGGCCGTCGAGCAGTCCGGCCTGGGCGAGGGTGAAGGCACCGCCGCACAGGGCGGCGAGGGTGGTGCCGCGGGTGTGGGCGCGGCGCAGGGCGTCCAGGACGGGGGCGGGCGCGGGGGTGAGGTGGTCGTCGAGGCCGGGGATCACGATCAGGTCCGCGCGGTCCAGCCAGCCGAGGGTGCGGTCGGGCAGGAGGGAGAGGCCGCCGCGCATCGGGACGGCGGTGGCGGTGTCGGACGCGGCGCGGCGCAGGTCGAAGGCCGGAGCGCCGCGGTCGGTGCGGTCCTGGCCCCAGACCTCGGTGATGACGGAGACGTCGAAGGCCCGGATGCCGGGGAAGGCGACCAGGGCCACGCGGTAGGGGCGGCCGACCGGGCCGGGGATGCTGTCCACGCTGCCGACGGTGTCAACGCTGTCCACGGTGGCAGTAAACCATCGATCGCTGGCTTTTGTTCTGCTGGGGCGCAGGGGCGCGCGGCGGCAGGATCGTGGGCATGGACATCGCAGAGAACGCGGCACTGGTGGTCGTCGACGTGCAGCAGGGGTTCGAGGAGCTGGAGTTCTGGGGGGCACGCAACAACCCCGGGGCCGATGACAACATCGCGGCGCTGCTCGACGCCTGGCAGTCGGCCGGACGGCCCGTCGTCTTCGTACGGCACGACTCGGTGAACCCGAGCTCGCCGCTGCGGGCGGGGTACGAGGGGAACGACTTCAAGGAGTACGTGGCACAGCGGCGCGGGAAGGGTGCCGGGGCGGAACTGCTGATCACGAAGACGGTGAACTCGGCGTTCCTCGGCACGCCCGGTCTGGACGCCTGGCTGAAGGCGGAGGGGATCGGGCAGATCGTCGTGGCCGGGATCCAGACCAACATGTGCGTGGAGACGACGGCGCGGATGGGCGGGAACCTCGGGTACGAGGTGGTGGTCGCCTACGACGCGACGTACACCTTCGACCTCGAAGGGCCGTTCGGCTGGCGGCGCGAGGCGGAGGAGCTCGCGCAAGCGGCGGCGGTGTCGCTGCACGGGGGCGGGTTCGCCCGGGTCGTGACCACGGAGGAGATCGTCGGCTCGGTGGAGTGAGCAGAGCAGGCGCGGGGTGCCGTACTGCCGCCCGCTGCCCACCGCCCGCGTGCGGGCGGCGGGCAGCGGCGTGCGGGCGGGCGCCGGCGTGGGTCAGTTGTTGCCGGAGGCCAGTTCGCGGCTGCGGTCGCGGGCGGCTTCGAGGGCGGCGATCAGGGCGGCCCGTACGCCGTGGTTCTCGAGTTCGCGGATGGCGCTGATGGTGGTGCCGGCGGGCGAGGTGACGTTCTCGCGGAGCTTGACCGGGTGTTCACCGCTGTCGCGGAGCATGGTCGCGGCACCGATCGCGGACTGGACGATCAGGTCGTGGGCCTTGTCGCGGGGCAGTCCGAGGAGGATCCCGGCGTCGGTCATCGCCTCGACCAGATAGAAGAAGTAAGCCGGGCCCGAGCCGGAGAGGGCCGTGCAGGCGTCCTGCTGGGACTCGGGGACACGCAGCGTCTTGCCGACCGCGCCGAAGATCGCTTCGGCGTGGGTGACGTGGTCGGCGGTGGCGTGGGCGCCGGCGGAGATGACGGACATCGCCTCGTCGACCAGGGCGGGCGTGTTCGTCATGACCCGGACCACGGGGGTGCCGGTGGTGAGGCGGTCCTCGACGAAGGCGGTGGTGATGCCGGCGGCTCCGCTGATGACCAGGCGGTCGGCGGGGACGTGCGGGGCGAGTTCGTCGAGGAGGGTGCCCATGTCCTGCGGTTTGACGGTCAGGATCAGGGTGTCGGCGGTCTTGGCGGCCTCCGCGTTGCTGACCGGGACGACTCCGTAGCGGGTGCGGAGTTCTTCGGCTCGTTCCGGGCGGCGGGCGGTGACCAGGAGGTCGGACGGGGCCCAGCCGCCGCGGATCATTCCGCTGAGCAGAGCTTCGCCGATCTTGCCGGTGCCGAGGACCGCGACTTTCTGGATCATGGCTGAGGTGCCCTCCGAGGGGTGCGTCGTCCCGGCTCATCCTCGCACCAGGGGCGTCGGGTGCGGGTGGGGTGTCCGGTGGGCGGACGCGGGTGTCGGAGGGCGGGGGGCCGGGAACGTGCGCCGGAGCGCGCGTCTGTGGTGGGGCGTTCGCACGGTCAGGCGGTGCGGCGGCGCAGGGTGGCCGCCCCCAGGCCGAGGACCAGCAGGGCGCAGCCGGCCACGATCAGTACGTCCCGTACGAAGGTGGCCGTCATGTCGGTGTGCTTGAGCACCTCGTTCATGCCGTCGACCGCGTACGACATGGGCAGGACGTCGGAGATGGCCTCCAGGACCGGGTGCATCTGGTCGCGCGGGGTGAACAGGCCGCACAGCAGGAGCTGCGGGAAGATCACCGCGGGCATGAACTGGACCGCCTGGAACTCCGAGGCGGCGAAGGCCGAGACGAACAGGCCGAGGGCGGTGCCCAGGAGCGCGTCCAGCAGGGCCACCAGGAGCAGCAGCCAGGGGGAGCCGGTGACGTCCAGGCCCAGGAGCCAGACGGCGAGCCCCGTGGCCAGGGCGGACTGGACGATCGCGAGGCCGCCGAAGGCGAGGGCGTAACCCGCGATCAGGTCGCCCTTGCCGAGGGGCATGGCGAGGAGTCGTTCGAGGGTGCCCGAGGTGCGTTCGCGCAGTGTGGCGATGGACGTGACCAGGAACATCGTGATCAGCGGGAAGATCCCGAGCAGGGACGCGCCGATGTTGTCGAAGGTGTGCGGGCTGCCGTCGAAGACGTAGCGCAGCAGGACCAGCATCAGGCAGGGGACGAGGATCAGCAGCGCGATGGTGCGCGGGTCGTGGCGGAGCTGGCGCAGCACACGGGCCGCGGTGGCCGTGGTGCGGGAGAGGTTCAGGGCGGCGGCGGGGGCGGGTGCGGTCGTGCTCATCGGGCTGTCTCCTTCGTGTGACCGGCCGCGACGGCCTCGTCCACCAGGTGCAGGAAGGCCGCCTCGACCGTTTCGGAGCCGGTGCGGGTGCGCAGGGCGTCGGGGCTGTCGTCGGCGAGGATCTCGCCCTCGCGCATGAGCAGCAGCCGGTGGCAGCGCTCGGCCTCGTCCATGACGTGGGAGGAGACGAGGAGGGTGGCGCCGCGGGACGCGGCGATGTGGTGGAAGAGGTTCCACAGGTCCCGGCGCAGGACCGGGTCGAGGCCGACCGTCGGCTCGTCCAGGACCAGGAGTTCGGGGGCGCCGAGGAGGGCGACCGCGAGGGAGACGCGGTTGCGCTGGCCGCCGGAGAGGTTGCCGGCCAGGGCGTCGGCGTGGCTCGCGAGGTCGACGTCGGCGATGGCCCGGGTGACGTCGGCACGGCGGCGGTCGGTGGCGGCGCGGCCCGGGTCGAGGATCGCGGCGAAGTAGTCGAGGTTCTGCCGGACCGTCAGGTCGTCGTAGACGGACGCGGCCTGGGTGACGTAACCGATGCGGGTGCGCAGGGCGGGGTGGCCCGCGGGGCGGCCCAGGACCTCCAAGGTGCCGGTGACCTTGGCCTGGGTGCCGACGATCGCGCGCATGAGCGTCGACTTGCCGCATCCGGAGGGGCCGAGCAGACCGGTGATCTGGCCGCGCGGGACGGTGAAGTCGAGGCCGCGCAGGACGGACCTGGAGCCGCGCAGGACGGTGAGGGCTTCGGCGCGGATCGCGGGCGGGGCGGGGGCGGTGGTGGCGGTCCCGGTGTCGGCACTCGTGTCGGTACCGGTGTTGGTACCGGTGTCGGTACCGAGGTTGGTTTCCCCGGGGTCGGGCAAGTAATTCATCATGTGATGAATAATTCTCGCGAGCGGGCGTGCCGTCAAGTGGGTGCACGGGGCGGCGCAGGCGCGCGGCGGTGGGATTGGAGGCGGGGCATCCGGTTTCTGCGCCTCCGCGTTCACCGGCCGCACACATCGACGGGCCCCATGGCGGGCGCCCGTTTCCGACAATGGAATTCAGTTCGCCGAGTCCTCCCCCGGCTCGGCGGCGCCCACGCGTCTCCCGCTGTCGACCGGAGGTGCTGCCGTCATGCGCTGTGGCGTACGCAAGGCCGATCTGTTCGCTTCACTCGTCGTGTTCCTCGTCGCGTTGCCGCTGTGCGTGGGCGTCGCCGTCGCCTCCGGTGTGCCGGCCGAACTGGGCCTGGTCACCGGGATCGTCGGCGGCCTGGTCGCCGGGGCACTGCCCGGCAGCAGCCTCCAGGTGAGCGGTCCGGCCGCAGGGCTGACCGTGCTCGTGTACGAGGCCGTGCGGACGTACGGCCTCGAAGCACTCGGGGTCCTGGTGTGCGCGGCCGGTCTGGTGCAGCTCGCCCTGGGCGCGCTGCGGCTCGGGGGGTGGTTCCGGGCCGTGTCCGTGGCCGTCGTCCAGGGGATGCTCGCCGGGATCGGGCTGGTGCTGATCGCCGGGCAGGTCTACGCCCTCGGAGACGTGGCCGCTCCGGGCGGCGGGCTCGAAAAGCTCGCCGGACTGGTGTCGCTGCCCGGCCGGATGGACCCGGTGGCGTTGTCGGTGGGCGGTGCCACCATGGCCGTACTGCTGCTGTGGCCGCGTTGGCGGCGGGGGGCGCGGCTGGTGCCCGCGCCGCTGGTCGCGGTGGGGCTGGCGGCGGCGGTGACCGGGGTGTTCGACCTGGAGGTGCGGCGGGTCGAGGTCCAGGGGCTGCTGGATGTCGTACAGGTGCCGCCGGTGGCGCAGTTCGGGCGGCTGACGGAAGTGGGGGTGATCGGGACCGTCCTGGCCTTCGCGCTGATCGCGTCCGCGGAGTCGCTGTTCAGCGCGGCGGCGGTGGACCGGCTGCACACGGGACCGCGTACGGACTACGACCGGGAGCTGATGGCGCAGGGCGCGGGCAACACCCTGTGCGGGCTGCTGGGGGCGCTGCCGATGACGGCGGTGATCGTGCGCAGCGCGGCGAACGTGCGGGCCGGGGCGCGGACCAAGGCCTCCCGGGTGCTGCACGGAATGTGGCTGCTGCTGTTCACCGCGGTGCTGCCCGGGGCGCTCGGGGTGATCCCGGTGGCGGCGCTGGCCGGGCTGCTGGTGCACGCCGGGTGCAAGCTCGTGCCGGTGCGCGAGGTGCGGGGGCTGTGGCGCGAGCACCGCGGGGAGGTGGTGGTGCTCGGGGTGACGGCGGTCGCGATCGTCGTCGGGAACCTGCTGGAGGGCGTGCTGGTCGGGCTCGCGCTGGCCGTCGCCAAGACGGCGTGGGAGACCAGCCATGTGCATGTGGAGACGGAGGACCTGGGGGCGGCGGGGCTCGTGGTCCGGGTGCTGGGACATGCGACGTTCCTGCGGCTGCCGAAGCTGCTGGACGCCTTGGAGGCGCTGCCGCGGGACCGGGAGATCCGGCTGGAACTCGGCGGGCTGCGGCACCTGGACCATGCCTGCGCGGCGGCTCTGGAGGGCTGGGCCGCCGCACGGCAGGAGCGTCAGGGAGTGGCTACGATCAGCAGGACGTCGTAGACCTCCTCGACCAGGCCGGCCGGGAAGATCTCCAGGAGGCGTTCGCGCTCGCCGGCGAGGAAGGCGTCGGCCGCCGGCTTGCCGTGCACCAGGAAGAGTGAGTGGCTGCCGAGGTTGGCGAGGTGGGTGTCGAGCGGGACCGTGCGGCTCCAGCGGACCGTGCGCCGCGCGTGTTCCGGGACGACCGGCACACCCTCGAAGACGTGCGGTGTCAGATAGCCGGGCGAGCCCTGCTTGTTGTCGTACTCGCTGCCGAAGTGGCGCCCGATGCGCCGCGCCTGGTCGGTGATCCACGGCACGTCGTGCGGGTCCGTGTTCCACCACAGGGCCAGCGCGCCGCCCGGACGCAGCACGCGCGCGGCCTCGGGGAGCGAGCGCGCGGGGTCGGTCCAGTGCCAGGCCTGGGCGTAGGTGAGCAGGTCGACGCAGGAGGTGGCGAGGGGGAGCGCGTTGCCGTTCCCGCGCACGAGGGGGACCTCGGGGAGGGTGCGGCGGAGCTGGGCCGCCATGCCGTCCCCGGGTTCCACGGCGGTCACCTCGGCGCCGCGGGCGCGCAGCAGGGCGGTCGCGATGCCGGTACCGGCGCCGACGTCCGCGACCCGGGCGCCGCGCAGCGGACGGCCCGCGAGGTCCTCGATCGCGTCGAAGAGGGCGGGCGGGTAGCCGGGGCGGTTCGCCGCGTACCGGGCCGCGGCGGCGTCGAAGGACCGGGCCCGGTCGGCGGAGGAGAAGGTGGTCATGCCGTGATGCTTGCGCCGACGGCCGGGCAGTACACGCGGTTCAGCCGACGGCTTGAACCGTCGGGGACGCGTGAGCCGGCCGATGCGCAGGAGATTCCCATGGATCCCTGGACATCCGGGACACCCGGGATGCGCGGAACGCTCGGGGTGGGGCGGGGTCGGCCGGGGCACCCGGCGCCCGGCGGGGCTCGCGGCCGAAGCGGTCAGCGGCGGCGCTTCTTCGACGGGTTGCCGGTGCGGCGGGTCGAGCGCTTCTCGTGCGCCTGCCGGGCCGCCTCGTACTCCTCGCGGTGGAGCACCTCGCCAGGGGCCTCGGTGAAGGAGCGGAAGAAGTAGGCGAGGAGCGAGCCGACGAAGCCGATGGCCAGCAGGCCGCGCAGGGAGGCCTGCCGGTCGGCGTCGGGACGCTTGCGGAAGGACTCCCAGGTGTGACCGAAGGCCAGCGCGCTGCAGATCGCGAACATCACGACCACCAGCACCGTGACGAAGCTGCCGACGTCGGCGATCTGAAGTCCCTGGTAGGCGAAGCGCAGGACCAGACACGCGACGGCGGCCGCGACGAGCGAGCCTACGGCCACGCCGATGCGCCGCAGCCGGTAGCCGTCGTCGTGGTTCACCCAGGTCGTACCGAAGAAACGGAGCGGCTCGGGGCGGGGCCCGCCGCCCTGGGAACCCGCGGGGCCGGACGTGGGGTCGGACGGGGGGTCGGTCTTGTCGGTCACTCCTTGATTATGGCTCGACGGTCCGCGGGCTTCTTGGGGGGATCAGGCGCAGCGGGAGGCGATGTAGCCGTCGCTGCCTGTTTGGACGTAGGTGTCCGAGACGAACTCGCCGTTGCTGATGTTGTCCCAGATGTTCGACGTGCCGTACGTGCCCGTGACGGTCGTGCCCGGCGTCTGGCAGTAGATCGGGACCTTGGAACCGCCGGGCAGGGTGCGGACGATGCTGTAGTCCGTGCCGGGACCGCCGCGGACGTTGAGCCTGACGTCCGCCGTCGTGTAGTAGGACAGTGGGGCCGCCTCGGCAGTCATCGACGAGCTCATCACCATGAGGAGTGCTCCTGCGGCGGTGCCCGCCGCAAGCACGGATCGGCGTCTACGGGATGTCATCGGTTCCCCCTGGATGGTGGTGACGGTCTCAGGAGCAGCGCGGTCGGATGTATCCGTCGCTGCCCGTGTGTACATACGCGTCCGAGACGTACTCGCCGTCGTCGATGTTGTCCCAGATGTTCGAGGTGCCGTACGGACCCGTGACCGTGGTACCCGGCGTCTGGCAGAAGATCGGGACCTTGGAGCCCTCGGCGAGGACACGGACGATGCCATAGCTCGTGCCGGGACCACTGCGGACGTTGAGCCGGACGCCCGGCGCGATCGAGTAGTACGTCAGCACCGTGGCGAGAGCCTGCGCCTCGGCTGCACCCTCTGTCTCTTCGGCACGCTCGACAGACATGAAAATCCTCCCCCGTTGCGCCCCATGACTGCCATGGGGCCCCATTGATTCCCCCGAATCACGTCTCGAAACACACGTACGTGATTCGCACGCGAAGGCTAGCAAGCCGTCTCTGTCTCGAACGGGTCATCGACTAGGCTCCGTCCGTCGCGCGCACGGAAGAACAGCACGGGGGTGGCTCCATGGCGCCGCAGCAGAACATCGGAGCGGGCGCGGAAGCGGAACTTCCTGAATACGCCGGGCACTACCAGCTAGAGGCCTGTCTGGGCTCCGGCGGCATGGGCGTGGTGCACCTGGCCCGGAGCACTTCGGGACTGAAACTCGCGGTCAAGGTCGTCCACGCCCAGTTCGCCAAGGACCCTGAGTTCAGGGGGCGGTTCCGGCAGGAGGTGGCCGCCGCGCGACGGGTCAGCGGAGCCTTCACCGCATCCGTCGTCGATGCCGACCCGGAAGCGGGACGGCCCTGGATGGCGACCCTGTTCATCCCCGGGCCGACCCTCTCCGACCAGGTGAAGCAGAACGGCCCCATGGAGCCTGCCCAGTTGCGCCGGCTGATGGCCGGACTGGCCGAGGCGCTGCGCGACATCCATCGCGTCGGGGTGGTGCACCGGGACCTGAAGCCGAGCAACGTGCTGCTCGCCGAGGACGGACCGAAGGTCATCGACTTCGGCATCTCCCGGCCGACGGACAGCGAACTGCGCACCGAGACGGGGAAGTTGATCGGGACGCCGCCGTTCATGGCGCCCGAGCAGTTCCGGCGGCCGAGGGAGGTCGGACCCGCCGCCGACATCTTCGCGCTCGGGTCCGTGATGGTGCACGCGGCGACGGGACGCGGACCGTTCGACTCCGACAGCCCGTACGTCGTCGCCTACCAGGTCGTGCACGACGAGCCCGACCTGACCGGCGTACCGGAGAACCTCGCCCCGCTGGTGCTGCGCTGTCTCGCCAAGGAGCCCGAGGACCGGCCCACACCGGACGAGCTGATGCGGGAACTGCGGTCGGTGGCGGCCTCGTACGACACTCAGGCCTTCATCCCGGCCCAGCGCACCGGCGACACGAGCGAACCCCGCACCGAAGAACCGGCCCGGCGCTCCACCCGGCGGAGGAACAGAGCGGCGGCTCTCGGCACCGGAGCACTCGGTCTCGCCGTGCTCGCCGCGCTGGTCTCGGTCCATCTCCTCGGCGCAGGGAGCGGAACACCGGGAAGCACCACCTCGCCCACCGCGTCGGCGCAATTCGACGGATGGCGGGCGGCGCCCGTGTCCAGGACGAGCACACCCCGATGCTCCTACGGTGCAGGCAAGTTGCTCTGCGCACAGCCTGGTGTGGTCTTCGCGCTCGATCCGTCCGACGGACACCGGCTGTGGCGGCACGCCGTGGCCGGAAAGCACGCGAGCGGACCGCCGGTGGTGGCGGGTGGTCTCGTACAGCCCGCACTGGACGGGGGCGGCCGGTTGGAGGCGCTCGATCCCGCCTCGGGCCGGGCGTCCTGGCAGCGGGATCTGCCCGCACGCAGCGCGTCGGCGCGCGCCGGGGGCATGCTCCTGGTCACCGGTGCCGACGGGACGGTCACCGGTGTGGACGGCGCCTCGGGCAACACGAAGTGGAGCCGCCGGATACCGGGGCAGAGCGTGCCGGGCTTCTCCGCGTTCGCCGGTGATCCCCTGGCGTACGCGGCGACCCCGTCCGACGACCAGACGACCACGCGGGTCACCGCGGTGGACCCCGGCACGGGCGAGGTGCGGTGGGAGGCGCGGCTCAAGGGCTCGCTGAAGGTGGTCGGCACGGCCGACGGGTCCGTCCTCCTGCTGTCCCTCGACGCGGTGTACGGGTACGCGACGGCCGTGGTCCGCTACACCCCTGCCACCGGCGCGTCACGGCGGGTGGCACTCACCACCCCGCTCGAACAGGCCCACGCCACCGTGCGCGGGAGCCTCGTCCACCTCATGGCCTCCGGTGGCTCGCTGGTGACCGTCGACATGGACGCGCGCAAGCAGCTGTGGCGGCTGGAGACGGGCGCGTTCCGGGGCTCGGATCCGGCCTCCGACGGCCGTCACGTGTACCTCACCACCCCCGACGGCCGTCTCCTCGCCGTCGACGCCCGCACCGGTCGGCTGCTCGGGCAGACGCGTGCGCGGCTGGGGGCGAACTCGGACCAGGTGGTGGCCTCGCTGCCCCATCCGGTCGTGGACGGTCACCGGGTGTACGCCGGCGCCCCGGACGGCACCGTCTTCGCCGTGGACGCCCGGTATCCCGCGGAGTGGTGACCGGACAGGCGGAAGGGGCCGCCTCCGGGGAGACGGCCCCTTCACCCACCCTGTGCGGACGTCAGCCCAGCTTGCTGACGTCGCGCACGGCGCCCTTGTCCGCGCTGGTCGCCATCGCCGCGTAGGCGCGCAGCGCCGCGGACACCTTCCGCTCCCGCTTCTTCGGCGCGTACACGCCACCGAGGGCCTGCTCGCGCCGGGCCAGCTCCGCGTCGTCGACCAGCAGGTCGATGGTGCGGTTCGGGATGTCGATACGGATCCGGTCGCCGTCCTCGACGAGGGCGATCGTGCCGCCGGACGCAGCCTCCGGGGAGGCGTGGCCGATGGACAGTCCGGAGGTGCCGCCGGAGAAGCGGCCGTCCGTGATCAGGGCGCAGGTCTTGCCCAGGCCGCGGCCCTTGAGGAAGGAGGTCGGGTAGAGCATCTCCTGCATACCGGGGCCGCCCTTGGGACCCTCGTAGCGGATGACGACGACGTCCCCGTCGGTCACCTGCTTGTTGAGGATCTTCTCGACGGCCTCCTCCTGGGACTCGCAGACCACCGCGGGACCCTCGAAGGTCCAGATCGACTCGTCGACGCCGGCCGTCTTCACCACACAGCCGTCGACCGCCAGGTTGCCCTTGAGGACCGCGAGGCCGCCGTCCTTGGAGTACGCGTGCTCGGCGGAGCGGATGCAGCCGTTCTCGGCGTCCACGTCGAGGGCCTCCCAGCGCTCCGACTGGGAGAAGGCCTCGGCGGAACGCACACAGCCGGGGGCCGCGTGCCACAGTTCCACCGCCTCGGCGGACGGGGAGCCGCCGCGCACGTCCCACGTCTTCAGCCAGTCGGCCAGGGACGGGCTGTGCACCGAGTACACGTCCTCGTTGAGCAGACCGGCGCGGTGCAGCTCGCCGAGGAGGGCGGGGATGCCGCCGGCGCGGTGCACGTCCTCCATGTAGTACGTGCGGTCCTTGGCGACGTTCGGGGCGACCTTCGCCAGGCACGGGACGCGGCGCGAGACCTCGTTGATCTCCTCCAGACCGAACGGGACGCCCGCCTCCTGGGCCGCGGCCAGCAGGTGCAGGATCGTGTTGGTCGAGCCGCCCATCGCGATGTCGAGCGCCATGGCGTTCTGGAAGGCGGCGAAGCTCGCGACGGCACGGGGCAGGACGGTCTCGTCGTCCTGCTCGTAGTAGCGGCGGGTGATGTCCATGACCGTGCGGGCCGCGTTCTCGTAGAGCGCCCTGCGGGCCGTGTGGGTGGCCAGGACCGAGCCGTTGCCGGGGAGGGAGAGGCCGATGGCCTCGGTGAGGCAGTTCATCGAGTTGGCGGTGAACATGCCGGAACAGCTGCCGCAGGTCGGACAGGCGTTCTCCTCGATACGGAGGATGTCCTCGTCCGAGATCTTGTCGTTCACGGCGTCGGAGATCGCGTCGACCAGGTCGAGCGTGCGGACCGTGCCGTCGACGAGGGTGGCACGGCCGGACTCCATCGGGCCGCCGGAGACGAAGACCGTGGGGATGTTCAGGCGCAGGGCCGCCATCAGCATGCCGGGCGTGATCTTGTCGCAGTTGGAGATGCAGATCAGGGCGTCGGCGCAGTGCGCCTCGACCATGTACTCCACGCTGTCCGCGATCAGGTCGCGGGAGGGCAGGGAGTAGAGCATTCCGCCGTGGCCCATCGCGATGCCGTCGTCGACCGCGATCGTGTTGAACTCGCGGGCGATGCCGCCGGCCTCGCGGATGGCCTCGCTGACGATCCGGCCGACCGGCTGGAGGTGGGTGTGGCCGGGGACGAACTCGGTGAAGCTGTTGGCGACGGCGATGATCGGCTTGCGGCCGATGTCCGCACCGGGTACACCGGAGGCGCGCATAAGGGCGCGGGCGCCCGCCATGTTGCGGCCGTGGGTGACTGTGCGGGACCTCAGCTCGGGCATCGCGCTCGCTCCTTCAGAGACTGCGATCAGAGACTTCTGACTGCTGACGAGCGTACGCCGGTCATCCAGGGGTCGGGACGGTGTGTCCGGAATACGGGACACATGTCTCACTGACCTGTACAGCGCGTCTCACACGCGTGTACGGCGTGACCCACTCGCCCGTACGACGTGTACGGCGTGACCCACTCGCCCGTACGGCGCGCACGGGCGGACGAGACACGCCGTACGGCGTCACGGTCCCGTGAGGTGGGCCTGCACCGCCGGTGCCACCCGCGCGACGACCTGCTCCAGGTCCGCCGACGCCAGCGGTTCCACCTTGATCACATAGCGCAGCATCGCGCAGCCCACGAGCTGGGCGGCCGCGAGCTCGACGCGCAGTTCCGCGTCCGGCAGGTCGAGCCGGGCGGCGATACGGCCCAGCAGCTGGGAGACGACCAGGCGGCGGAAGACGGCGGCCGCGGTGTCGTTGTTGACGGCGGAACGGACGATCGCCAGCAGGGGCGTACGGGTGGCGGGGTTCTCCCAGACGCCGAACATGAAGCGGGTCAGGCGTTCGCCGACCTCGTCCGGCGGGCCGTCGGCCAGTGCCGTCGGGCCGTTCAGCACGGGCCCGGCGGCGACCTCGATCGCGGCCTCGAAGACCTGCTCCTTGGTGCCGAAGTAGTGGTGCACCAGGGCCGGGTCCACGCCCGCCGCCTTGGCGATGCCGCGTACGGAGGTCTTCTCGTAGCCGCGCTCGGAGAACTCCTCGCGGGCGGCACCCAGGATGCGCTCGCGGGTGTCCGCGGACTCCGCGCGCGGGGGCCGGCCGCGCTTGCGGGCGATCGGGCCGGTCACGGCCGGTGCGCCTTCGCCGCCGACGCCAGATGCAGGCGGGTGAAGGCCAGCGCCTCCGCCAGATCGGCCTCCCGCTCGGCGCTGGACATGGCCCGGCGGGTGTTCACCTCGATCACGACGTGCCCGTCGAAGCCGGTCCGGGCGAGGTGCTCCAGCAGCTCGGCGCAGGGCTGGCCGCCGCGCCCGGGCACCAGGTGCTCGTCCTTGCCCGAGCCGCTGCCGTCGGCCAGGTGGACATGGCCGAGGCGGTCGCCCATCCGGTCGATCATCTGGACCGCGTCGGTCCGGGCGGTGGCGGTGTGGCTGAGGTCGAGCGTGAAGTGGCGGTAGTCGTCCTTCGTGACGTCCCAGTCCGGGGCGTACGCCGGCATCTCGCGGTCGCGATAGCGCCAGGGGTACATGTTCTCGACGGCGAACCGCACATCCGTCTCGTTCGCCATCCGCCAGATCCCGCCGACGAAGTCGCGCGCGTACTGCCGCTGCCAGCGGAACGGCGGGTGTACGACGACGGTGCTCGCGCCGAGCTTCTCGGCGGCCGCGCGGGCGCGCTGGAGCTTGACCCAGGGATCGGTGGACCACACCCGTTGGGTGATGAGCAGGCAGGGTGCGTGCACGGCGAGGATCGGGATCCGGTGATGGTCGCTGAGCCGGCGCAGTGCCTCGATGTCCTGGCTGACCGGATCGTTCCAGACCATGACCTCGACACCGTCGTAGCCGAGGCGCGCGGCGATCTCGAAGGCCGTAGCCGTCGACTCCGGATAGACGGAAGCCGTCGACAGGGCGACCTTCGCATCCGGGATGCGCACGACTGGTTCTGCCACGAAGGACAGCGTACGGGGCGTCGGATCACGCCGGAGGGCGCGGGACGCCGGGCGGGTGCGGCGACCGGCCCCTGCCGGCCTCCCGCCGCGGCCTCCGGCACCGGCTCCCGCGCCGGCTTCGGCAACGACTCCGGCAGCGTCTCCCGCCCCGGTCCCGCCCGGCTCGGGCACCGTCTGCCACCCGGTTCCCGCCCGGGTCTGGCTCGGGCACCGTCTCCCGCCCGGTTCCGGTGCGGCCTCCCGTGTCCGCCCGGGTGCGTGACGCGTACCCCCGGCCCAGGCACGCCCGCGTGTGTGACGCGTCGCACACGCGGGCCGGATGTCAGGGCCTCGGCTCCGCGTCCATGTGGTCCAGCCTGCGCAGGATCACGCCCTCGCGCAGCGCCCAGGGGCAGATCTCCAGCGCCTCGACGCCGAACAGGTCCATCGCGCCCTCGGCGACCAGCGCGCCCGCCAGCAGCTGGCCCGCGCGGCCCGCGGAGACACCGGGCAGCTCCGCGCGCTGCTCCGGCGTCATCCCGGCCAGCCGGGGCACCCAGGCCTCCAGGGACTCCCGCTTGAGCTCGCGCTGCACGTACAGACCCTCGTCGGAGCCCGCGGCGCCGGCTATCCGGGCCAGCTGCTTGAAGGTCTTCGAGGTGGCGACGACGTGGTCGGGGACGCCGAGCCGGCTGAACTCCCCCACCGTGCGGGCGATCTGCGCCCGGACATGACGGCGCAGCGCCCTGATCTCGTCGGGGCCCGGCTGGTCCCCGGGCAGCCAGCCCGCGGTGAGGCGGCCCGCGCCCAGGGGCAGCGAGACGGCCGCGTCCGGCTCCTCGTCCATGCCGAAGGCGATCTCCAGGGAGCCCCCGCCGATGTCCAGGACCAGCAGCTTCCCGGCCGACCAGCCGTACCAGCGGCGGGCGGCGAGGAAGGTGAGCCGGGCCTCCTCCGCTCCGGTGAGCACCTGCAGCCGGACACCGGTCTCGGCCTGCACGCGCGCGAGGACGTCGTCGGCGTTGGTGGCCTCGCGCACGGCCGAGGTCGCGAACGGCAGCAGATCCTCGACGCCCTTGTCCTCGGCGGCCTGGAGCGCGCGGTCGATGACCGAGATCAGTTTGTCGACCCCTTCGGGACCGATCGCTCCGTCCCCGTCGAGGAGTTGGGCCAGGCGCAGATCCGCCTTGTGCGAGTGCGCGGGAAGCGGGTGGGCGCCGGGGTGGGCGTCCACCACCAGCAGATGCACCGTGTTCGATCCCACGTCGAGGACACCGAGTCTCATGTAGGGAACGCTACTGCCAGGAACGCCATGCTCAGCCCCCTCGACGGTCCCTGAAGCGCTCCGGGGCGACTTACCCTGGACAGGTGCCAAAGACGAAAAAGGCGAAGGACGGAAAGTCGGCCAAATCCACCAAGGGTCCCTCGCAGCCGAAGGCGCCCCGGTCGAAGCAGGCCCCGACGGTGAGCGACGAGAAGGGACTCGACTTCGCGCGCGCGTGGGTGGAGTTCCCTGATCCGGCAGACGACGAACAGGTCTTCCGGTGCGATCTGACATGGCTGACCTCTCGCTGGAACTGCATCTTCGGCAGTGGCTGCCAGGGCATCCAGGCCGGCCGCGCGGACGACGGGTGCTGCACGCTGGGCGCCCACTTCTCCGACGAGGACGACGAGAAGCGGGTCGCCGGACACGTGGCGCGGCTGACCCCGGAGATCTGGCAGAACCACGCCGTGGGCACCGAGACCGGCTGGGTCTCCGAGGACGACGAGGGCTCCCGTCAGACCCGCCCCTACCAGGGCTCGTGCATCTTCCAGAACCGGCCCGGCTTCGCCGCGGGCGCGGGCTGCTCGCTGCACATCCTCGCCCTGCGCGAGGGCCGCGAGCCGCTGGAGACGAAGCCCGACGTCTGCTGGCAGCTGCCGGTGCGGCGTACGTACGAGTGGATCGACCGGCCGGACGACACCCGGGTGCTCCAGGTGTCGATCGGTGAGTACGACCGCAGGGGCTGGGGGCCCGGGGGCCACGACCTGCACTGGTGGTGCACGTCGGCGACCTCGGCGCACGGCGCGGGCGACCCGGTGTACGTCTCCTACCGGCCCGAGCTGATCGAACTGATGGGCAAGGCCGGCTACGACCGTCTGGTCGAGCTGTGCGAGGCGCGGCTGGCCTCGCAGCTCCCGCTGCTGGCACCGCATCCGGCGGATCCGGTCGACTGAGCGGCACCTGTACCGGTCCCGGTAGCGGTACAGGTACAGGCCCCATCGCGTCCGGCGCATCCGGTGGGCCGGGCGTCGCATGTGTGGCGCGCCTGCCGGGTCTACGAGGTGGCCGGGCTCGGGTCGTCGTCGTCATCGTCGTCGCCGTCCGGCGGCGGTGACGGGCTTTCCGGGTCGGACGAGGCCGTCTCGGTGGGGGTGGGATCCGGGTCGGCGGGTGTCGGGTCGGACGGCGTCGGAGAGGCGGAGGCCGAGGCCGTGCCGGTCGGGGTCGTGGACGGTGGTCTGCTGGGGGTGGACGGCGCGGGGGCGGTGCCGTATCCGTCGATCGAGACGACCGTTCCGGCCGGGGCGATCGCCACCCGGGCGCTCCAGTGCCCGGACGGCTCGCGCAGCTGGTCGACGTGCACCTTGATCGTCTGCGACGCGCCGGGCGCCAGCGTTCCCGACGACCGGCTGAGGTAGAGCCAGGCCGCTCCCGTCGTGGCCGACCAGCGGACCGGGGAGTCACCGGTCGCGGTGAGGGTGATCAGCGTGGTGTCACCGCTGCTGCCCGCCGTCACGTCGAGGTGGCCCGCGCTCTTGCGGCCGACCCCCGCGACACTGACCACCGCCACGGAGACATCCGGTTTCCCGGCCGCGCGGGTGCCGGCCCTGGTGCTGGCGTTGCCCGCGTTCTCGTAGCCGCCCGCCCCCTCGCCGTCGAGGCTCCCGGGGCCCTGCGCCTCGCTCGTGCTCGTGGAGCGCCCGTCGGGGCCCTCTCCGGTCTCGGTGCCCCGGTAGGCGGCCCACAGCGCGAGCACGGGAGCCGCGACCACGGTGGCGACGACGGTCGTGGTGACCGCACGCGCGCGCAGCCGGTCCCGGCGGGCCGCGTGGTCCTTGGGGTCCATCGGGAAGCCGCGCCGGTCGAAGCGCGGCGACGCACTCCGCGCGCGGGGAGCGTGCGCCATCGCCGCGTGCAGTGCCGCGCGGGGCGCCTCCAGGACGGGCAGTTCGGCGGGGGTGAACATGGCCCCGGGCCAGCGGCCGGGCACCGCGCGCTCGGCGGCGCGGCGGCAGCGCGGGCAGTCGTCGACGTGCCGGACCAGTTCGCGGCGCAGGGTCGCGCTGAGGACCAGCTGGTGATCGCCGGTGAGGTGGGCGACGCCGGGGCAGCCGCCGGTCTCGACGACGGCGAGGGCCGCGCGGGTGCGCTCGACCTCGCAGGCTGCGGAGGCGAGCAGTTCGCGGGCGACCGCGGGATCCAGGCCGACGACGGCGGCCACCTCGTGGGCGGCGAGGTGGTGGCGTACGGCGAGTTCGAGCGCCTCGCGCTGCTCGGGGCTGGTGCCCGCGGCCTCCGGCCAGGCCAGCCGGGCGAGCTCCCGCCTGCGCAGCTCCTGGACCTCCTCGGACACGGGCGACCCGGCGGTCGAGGGAGCGGGCTGCCCCACGGACCGCCCGGCGGACCGCGCGGACTGCCCGGACTGCGGTGCGGGGTGCCCGGCGGGCTGCGGGGGCTGCGGCGCGGGTTGTGCGGCCGGCTGGGGGGTGTGCCGCCGGGGGCCGGGCCGGACCGCCGCGTGTGCGCTCTGGCGTCGCTGCCTGGCCTCGGTCAGCTTGCGCAGGCAGGCCCAGCGGGCCAGTGCGTAGAGCCAGGCCCTGAGCTCCCCGGTGGCCTCCGGAACGCGCTGCCCGCGCCGCTCGACGAGCGCCAGGACGTCGCCCAGGGCGGCGGTCGCCGTGTCGTGGTCGCAGAGCACCGACAGGCAGTACGTGAACAGGCCGTCCAGGTAGGGCTCGTAGCACGCGGGCGGTCGCTGGGGCTGTCTGCGCGCCGCGGCATGACCGCGCGCCCGGTGTGCGCCGGTGGTGCGGGGCGAGGTGTCCGGACTGCTGCTCATCACCTGTGCGACCGTAGGCGGCGCGAGCAGGTACCTTCCGGCGCCTTGAGCACTTTTAATCCGGACGGGTGAAACGATCCCTCATAAGGGGACAGGGGGGTTCCGCTCCGTGGCTCGTTCGCGACCGGGTGTGGCCGGTTCACGGCGGGCCCGGAACCGGGTGCGCGGCGGGCACGCGGACCGGCACGACAGGCGCACGGAGCGGCACGGCAGGCAGGCGGACGGGCGCGCCGGGCACGCGGACGGGCGCGGCGCGCAGGGCCTGCGGCTGCGTGCCCAGGTGCGCCCGGAGTGCGCCCGGGGTGCGCCGGGCCGGGTGCCCGGCGCGCGGCTGCGGGCCCGGGGCACGGCGGGTGCGGGCCCGGGGCACGGCGGGTGCGGGCCCGGGGCACGGCGGGTGCGGGCCGGGTGCGGGCCGAATTCGGGTGGGCGTGGACGCGTTGTCGGTGCCTACGGCTACGGTTTCGTCCATGGCTGCCCGTACGAAGACCACCAAGGACCGCCCGTCCTTCCGCTGCACGGAGTGCGGCTGGCAGACGGCCAAGTGGCTCGGCCGCTGCGCCGAGTGCCAGGCCTGGGGGACGGTCGAGGAGTACGGCGCACCCGCGGTCCGTACGACGGCACCGGGCCGGGTCACCACCTCCGCGGTGCCCATCGGGCAGGTCGACAGCCGGCAGGCCACCGCCCGGAGCACCGGGGTGCCCGAACTGGACCGGGTCCTGGGCGGCGGACTCGTACCCGGCGCGGTGGTGCTCCTGGCGGGCGAGCCCGGCGTGGGCAAGTCCACCCTGCTGCTCGATGTCGCGGCGAAGGCGGCCAGTGACGAGCACCGCACGCTCTACATCACGGGCGAGGAGTCGGCGAGCCAGGTCCGCCTGCGCGCCGACCGCATCAAGGCCCTCGACGACCATCTGTATCTCGCGGCCGAGACCGACCTCTCCGCCGTGCTCGGCCATCTGGACGCGGTGAAGCCGTCGCTGCTGATCCTCGACTCGGTGCAGACGGTGGCCTCGCCGGAGATCGACGGCGCCCCCGGCGGCATGGCGCAGGTGCGCGAGGTCGCGGGAGCCCTGATCCGGGCCTCCAAGGAGCGCGGGATGTCGACCCTGCTGGTGGGGCACGTCACCAAGGACGGGGCGATCGCCGGCCCGCGCCTGCTGGAGCACCTGGTGGACGTCGTGCTCCACTTCGAGGGCGACCGGCACGCGCGCCTGCGCCTGGTGCGCGGCGTCAAGAACCGGTACGGCGCGACGGACGAGGTCGGCTGCTTCGAACTGCACGACGAGGGCATCATCGGCCTCACCGACCCGAGCGGGCTCTTCCTGACCCGGCGTGACGAACCGGTCCCCGGGACCTGTCTGACGGTCACCCTGGAGGGCCGCCGTCCCCTGGTGGCCGAGGTCCAGGCGCTCACCGTCGACTCGCAGATCCCCTCCCCGCGCCGC
Organism: Streptomyces sp. NPDC002265; assembly: GCF_040296125.1. Classification (NCBI taxonomy): domain Bacteria; kingdom Bacillati; phylum Actinomycetota; class Actinomycetes; order Kitasatosporales; family Streptomycetaceae; genus Streptomyces; species Streptomyces sp. NPDC002265. The sequence continues at coordinate 21,242 of NZ_JBEOWS010000086.1, forward strand.
ACGACCTCGGGCCTGGAGACCTCCCGCGTCTCGATGATGCTCGCCGTCCTGGAGCAGCGCGGCCGGATCAGCGCCCTCGGCAAGCGGGACATCTACTGCGCCACGGTGGGCGGGGTGAAGCTCTCGGAGCCGGCCGCGGACCTGGCCGTCGCGCTCGCGCTCGCCTCTGCGGCGAGCGACACCCCGCTGCCCAAGAACCTCGTCGCGATCGGCGAGGTGGGCCTCGCGGGCGAGGTCAGACGGGTCACGGGCGTGCAGCGCCGGCTCGCCGAGGCCCACCGGCTGGGCTTCACGCACGCGCTCGTGCCGGGCGACCCGGGCAAGATCCCTCCCGGTATGAAGGTCCTGGAAGTCGCCGACGTGGGGGACGCGCTGCGGGTCCTGCCGCGCTCGCGTCGCCGAGAGGCCCCACGGGAGGAGTAGGACCGCCGGTAGACTTTGCCCTGGTCTCGCCCGTCCGTACGAAAAGAGTGCGCGAAACGGGAGCGCCCAGAACCTGCGACCGGAGGAGTGCAGTGGCAGCCAACGACCGGGGAGCAGCTCCCGGGAAGTCCGGCGGGAGTTCCGGTGTCGAGGGCCGGATGCGCGCCTCACTGAGTGCTGTGGCGCCCGGTACGGCCCTGCGCGACGGTCTGGAGCGGGTGCTGCGGGGCAACACCGGCGGACTCATCGTGCTCGGGTCCGACAAGACCGTCGAGTCGATGTGCACGGGCGGTTTCGTGCTGGATGTCGAGTTCACCGCCACGCGGCTGCGTGAGCTGTGCAAGCTGGACGGCGGCATCGTGCTGTCGTCGGACCTGTCGAAGATCCTGCGCGCGGGCGTGCAGCTGCTGCCCGACCCCACGATCCCCACCGAGGAGACCGGCACCCGGCACCGCACGGCGGACCGGGTCTCCAAGCAGGTCGGCTTCCCGGTGGTCTCGGTCTCCCAGTCCATGCGGCTGATCGCCCTGTACGTGGACGGCCAGCGCCGTGTCCTGGAGGACTCGGCGGCGATCCTGTCCCGCGCCAACCAGGCCCTGGCGACCCTGGAGCGCTACAAGCTCCGCCTCGACGAGGTCGCGGGCACGCTGTCGGCACTGGAGATCGAGGACCTGGTCACCGTCCGCGATGTCTCCGCGGTCTCGCAGCGCCTGGAGATGGTGCGGCGCATCGCCACCGAGATCGCCGAGTACGTCGTCGAGCTGGGCACGGACGGCCGTCTCCTCGCCCTCCAGCTCGACGAGTTGATCGCGGGCGTGGAGCCCGAGCGGGAACTCGTCGTCCGGGACTACGTGCCCGAGCCCACCGCCAAGCGTTCCCGCACGGTCGACGAGGCGCTCGCCGAGCTCGACGCCCTCAGCCACGCCGAGCTGCTCGAACTGTCCACGGTGGCGAAGGCGCTGGGCTACACCGGCTCTCCCGAGACGCTCGACTCCGCGGTGTCCCCGCGCGGCTTCCGCCTGCTGGCCAAGGTGCCGCGGCTGCCGGGCGCCATCATCGACCGCCTGGTCGAGCACTTCGGCGGACTGCAGAAGCTGCTCGCCGCCAGCGTGGACGACCTCCAGACGGTCGACGGCGTCGGCGAGGCGCGGGCCCGCAGTGTCCGCGAGGGCCTGTCGCGGCTGGCGGAGTCGTCGATCCTGGAACGCTACGTCTGAGTCCTGTCCGCAGCACCCGCCCCGCAGAAACCCGGCGGGCAGACCGCCCCCGGCACCGCCCGCCGCGGTACCACTCCGCCCCGGCAGCGGGCGCAGGGCTCGGTCCGCCGACAGCGGGCTCAGTCCGCCGACAGCACGAACGACGTCTGCTTCTTCGGGAAGCCCGGGGCCTTCGCCTCCACCAGATACGTGCCCGGCCCCGCCGAACCGGCCGGAGGCGTCGCACACTTGGGGGCGCTCGGCTTGCGGTCCCACTTCACGGTGTACGTGGCGCTGCTGCCCGCCGGGACCCGGTAGAACCGGTTCGCGGAGTCCCCGGGGCAGTCGTCGGACGCCCAGTACACGCCCGCGCTGCCGGTCTGAGTGATCGTCAACACCGTGTTCTGCGGCCCGAGATCGACCTTGCAGTCGTTGGCGGAGGAATTCTTCGCGGTCAGCCGGAAGGCGGGCGCCTGGTCCGGCGTGTAGGTGTTGCGGACGCTGTTCAGCGTCAACGTGATCACGCTGGCAGTGCAGTTGGGCAGCGGGGAGCCGGCCGGCAGGGCGCCCGTACCGCCACCGCCGCCCGAACCGCCCCCCGAAGCAGCGGAGTCGTCGCCGCTCGCGGATCCGTCGGAGCCGCCCGCGCCGGAACTCGAACCGGAGGCCGAGCCGGACGCAGAGCCCGAGTCGGAGGGGCTGCCGGTGGCACTGCCGCTCGACTCGTCGCGCCCGCCCGGGGCTTGACTTATCGCCGGCCCGGAACCGGACGGCCCGGGAGTGATCGAGGAGGCGGGATTCTTGCCGTTCGAACCGTCGGCGTCGTGCTTGGCGCCCCCGCCGCCCGCGGTGACGATCCATGTCACCAGCAGCGCCAACAGGGCGACCACGGACAGCATTACGGCCCTCCGGCGCCAGTAGATGGTGGAGGGAAGTGGCCCGATCGGATTGCGCAGAGATCCCACGGCGCAAACTTTACGAGAGATCCCCGCGTTCGCTGGCCCCACCCGCCGCCGATCCTCAACTTTTCCGGATCATCATTCCGGAAACAGAGGTTCCGGTCCGTTTTCCGAGGCGGTCGCTCCGGACACCGGTAAGGCGGTCGCCGGGGCCACCGGACGGCCCCCGTGCCGGGCCAGCCTCGAACCACGCCCGGCCGACCCGTGGCAGGATCGGAAATGCCATGACTGCGCCCACGAAACCCCCGCACACCGTCCCGGCCCCCGGTTCCTCCGGCAGCCCGGTCGACGGGACGCATCTGCACACACCCGTCATCACCTGGTTCGACACCCACGCCCGCGACCTGCCCTGGCGGCACCCGGAGGCCGGCCCCTGGGGCGTGATGGTGAGCGAGTTCATGCTCCAGCAGACGCCGGTGAACCGGGTCCTGCCGGTCTACGAGCAGTGGATGGCCCGCTGGCCACGCCCCGCCGACCTCGCCGCGGAGGCCCCCGGCGAGGCCGTGCGCGCCTGGGGCCGGCTCGGTTACCCGCGCCGCGCCCTGCGCCTGCACGGCGCCGCCGTCGCCATAACGGACCGGCACGGCGGCGACGTACCGTCCGACCACGCCCAGCTGCTCGCCCTGCCCGGGATCGGCGAGTACACGGCCGCCGCCGTCGCGTCGTTCGCGTACGGCCGGCGCCACGCCGTGCTGGACACCAATGTCCGCCGGGTCTTTGCCCGTGCCGTGACCGGCGTGCGGTATCCGCCGAACGCGACCACCGCCGCCGAACGCAAGCTGGCCCGCGCCCTGCTGCCCGAGGAGGAGCGGACCGCGGCACGCTGGGCGGCCGCGTCCATGGAGCTCGGCGCGCTGGTGTGCACGGCGAAGAGCGAGGCCTGCCACCGCTGCCCGATCGCCGGCCAGTGCGCCTGGCGGCTGGCCGGGAAGCCGGAGCACGAGGGCCCGCCGCGCCGCGGTCAGACGTACGCGGGCACGGACCGGCAGGTCCGCGGCAAGCTGCTGGCCGTCCTGCGCGAGGCCCACACCCCGGTCCCGCAGGCCGCGCTCGACCGGGTGTGGCACGAGCCGGTGCAGCGCGCCCGCGCCCTGGACGGGCTCGTCGCGGACGGTCTGGTGGAGCCGCTGCCCGGCGGCCGGTACCGGCTGCCGCTGACCTGACGCATGGTCACCTCACAGGAAGGCGGGCTTCTTCACAGCCGGCTCCAGGGCTGCACCTAGCCTCGGCGGTTACCAAATCCCCCCATACCAGCATGATTCACCTCGCCCCCTTACCCCGGACCTACTTCCGTTACACAACCGACGGACAGCCGAGGGCTCCCCGCAGGCTGCTTCGCACAGCCTCGTGACAACACCTCCGTAGCTTCGTCTGCGTACCCGGCACCAACACGGGGACGACGGACACGGGCCGGAGTAAAACGGGGAACGGAGGCGGTCGATCATGGCGCAGGGCGAGGTGCTCGAATTCGAGGAGTACGTCCGCACCCGGCAGGACGCGCTGCTGCGCAGTGCGCGCCGGCTGGTCCCGGACCCGGTCGATGCCCAGGACCTCCTCCAGACGGCGCTGGCGCGGACGTACGGCCGCTGGGAGGGCATCGCGGACAAGCGGCTGGCCGACGCCTACCTGCGCCGGGTCATGATCAACACTCGGACCGAGTGGTGGCGGGCGCGCAAGCTCGAAGAGGTGCCGACCGAGCAGCTGCCGGACGCCTGCATCGACGACTCCACCGAGCAGCACGCCGACCGCGCCCTGCTGATGGACGCCCTGAAGGTGCTCGCCCCGAAGCAGCGCAGCGTCGTCGTGCTGCGACACTGGGAGCAGATGTCCACGGAGGAGACGGCCGCTGCCCTGGGCATGTCGGCCGGAACGGTCAAGAGCACGCTGCACCGGGCGCTCGCCCGGCTCCGCGAGGAGCTGGAGAGCCGTGATCTGGACGCACGCGCGCTGGAGCGTGAGGAGCAGGAGCGTTGCGCGGCCTGACCGGCACCGGGCCCACAGCGGCCCGCGGAACCTTCCAGGCGGTGTTCACGGCGATGTTCGTGATCACCGCCCTCGGGCTTTTCGCCGCCGGCTGCGCCACCGGCGGCACCGGCGCCCGTGACGAGGGACCGGCCCACTCCGACACCGTGCCGGGCGCCGTCCCCTCCCTCACGGCCTCGCCCTCCGGCACCCCGGCCCAGGTGGACGTGGTGCGGCTCGTCAAGGCCGACCCGCAGGTCTCCGCGGAGGTCAAGCGGGGGCTGAAGCCGTGCGCCGGCGACGACTACCCGGTGGACGTCTCCTACGGTGACCTGACCGGAGGGCCGTCGAGCGACATCGTCGTGAACGTGCTGACCTGCGCCGACGCGATCGGCCTCGGCTCCTACGTGTATCGCGAGCAGGACGGCCGGTACACGGACGTGTTCAAGGTCGAGGAGCCCCCGGCCTACGCGGAGATCGACCGCGGCGACCTGGTGGTGACCAAGCAGGTGTACGGCAAGGACGACCCGGTCTCGAGTCCGTCCGGCGAGGACGTGATCACGTACCGCTGGTCCGCGGACCGCTTCACCGAGGAGTACCGGTCGTACAACGACTACAGCAACGCCGCGGGCACGGCGCCGACCCCGTCGCCCGACCGCAGATGACCCGGGGCACGGCCGAGCCGGGCACGGACCGGGCGCGGCGCGGGGTGACCCCGGGCCCGAACGGCCCGCCCGATCCGACCGACCCGACCGACCACCGCACCGACCGCCGGAAGGACTGAGAACACCGGGATGGCAGACCAGACCCACGTGCTGTTCGTCGAGGACGACGACGTCATCCGCGAGGCCACCCAACTCGCGCTGGAGCGGGACGGCTTCGTGGTCACCGCGATGCCCGACGGGCTGTCGGGCCTGGAGGCGTTCCGCGCGAACCGCCCCGACATCGCGCTGCTGGACGTCATGGTTCCCGGCCTGGACGGCGTCAGCCTGTGCCGGCGCATCCGGGACGAGTCCACGGTCCCCGTGATCATGCTGTCGGCGCGCGCCGACGCCATCGACGTCGTCCTCGGCCTGGAGGCCGGCGCCGACGACTATGTGACCAAGCCGTTCGACGGCGCCGTGCTGGTGGCCCGCATCCGTGCCGTGCTGCGCCGCTTCGGTCACGCCGGCGGGGCCGACCGCGCGGGCGAGGCCGCTGCCGCCGCCGGCGGGGTGCTGGCCTTCGGCGAGCTGGAGATCGACACCGAGGGCATGGAGGTGCGCCGCGCCGGACAGCCGGTGGCCCTCACCCCGACCGAGATGCGGCTGCTGCTGGAGTTCTCCTCGGCGCCGGGCACGGTGCTCTCGCGCGACAAGCTCCTGGAGCGCGTGTGGGACTACGGGTGGGGCGGGGACACCCGCGTGGTCGACGTCCATGTGCAGCGGCTGCGTACCAAGATCGGCCAGGACCGCATCGAGACGGTCCGCGGTTTCGGTTACAAGCTGAAAGCCTGAGCGGGGCGATTCATGCAGGTCACACGGGGGATCATCGGACGTCTGCGCTCGTTCGGCGACAAGCACCCGGACATCCGTACGGGGCTGCGGTGGAAACTGAGCGCGGCCATCGCGCTGGTCGGCGCGCTGGTGGCGCTCGCCCTCAGCGTGGTCGTGCACAACGCCGCCCGGGTCTCGATGCTGGACAACGCGCGCGACCTCGCCGACGAGCGGGTGCTGATCGCCCAGCGCGGTTACGAGGCGTCCGGGCGGCTCAACTTCCCCAACATCAAGATCGACGACATGGACCTGCCGGCGGAGCTGCGGGAGAAGGTGGCCGAGGGGCGCCGGGCGACCTTCGTGTCCGACAGCGCGGGCGGGGAGCCGGACATCTGGGCGGCCGTGCCGGTCAAGAACGGGCATGTGCTGTCGCTGCACACCGGGTTCACCGACCGCAGCACGGACATCCTCAAGGATCTCGACCAGGCTCTGGTGATCGGTTCGATCGCGGTGGTCCTCGGCGGAAGCGCGCTCGGCGTGCTCATCGGCGGTCAGCTGTCGCGCCGGCTGCGCAAGGCGGCCGCCGCGGCCAACCAGGTCGCCAGGGGCGAGCCGGACGTACGGGTGCGCGACGCCATCGGCGGGGTCGTGCAGGACGAGACGGACGACCTGGCGCACGCGGTCGACGCGATGGCGGACGCCCTCCAGCAGCGTCTGGAGGCGGAGCGGCGGGTCACCGCGGACATCGCGCACGAGCTGCGCACCCCGGTGACCGGGCTGCTGACGGCGGCCGAACTGCTGCCGCCGGGCCGGCCGACGGAACTCGTGCTGGACCGGGCGAAGGCGATGCGCACGCTGGTCGAGGACGTGCTGGAGGTGGCCCGGCTGGACGGCGCCTCGGAGCGGGCCGAGTTGCAGGACATCCTGCTGGGCGACTTCGTGTCCCGGCGGGTGGCGGCGAAGGACCCCGGTGTCGAGGTGCGGGTGGTGCACGAGTCGGAGGTCACCACCGACCCGCGGCGCCTGGAACGGGTGCTGTTCAACCTGCTGGCCAATGCCGCCCGGCACGGCAGGCCGCCGGTCGAGGTCACCGTCGAGGGCCGGGTCATCCGGGTCCGCGACCACGGCCCCGGCTTCCCCGAGAACCTGCTCGTCGAAGGGCCGAGCCGGTTCCGCACGGGCAGCAGCGACCGCTCGGGGCGCGGCCACGGGCTCGGCCTGACGATCGCGGCCGGCCAGGCCCGGGTGCTGGGCGCCCGTCTGACCTTCCGTAACGTCCGCCCGGCCGGGGCTCCCGAGCACATCCCGGCCGAGGGCGCGGTCGCCGTCCTGTGGCTGCCGGAGCACGCGCCGACGAACACGGGAAGCCACCCGATGCTGCCGACCGGACACTAGCGCCGGGGCGACCCTGCGGCCCCGGGGGCCGCCTGCGGCCGCCCCTGGGGTCCTGGGGATCCTCCCAGGACCGTCCCTCAGGGCCTGGGCCGCCCGCGGCCCAGGCCCTGAACTCGCGGGGGTCGCCCACGGTCGTCACTGAGGCTCTGGGGCCC
>NZ_JBEOWS010000087.1:0-28662 GCF_040296125.1 Streptomyces sp. NPDC002265
GTCGCCGGTGCACGCGCCCCCGGAACCTTCGGGGCCGCGCCCCGGACGGCGGACTACGCGTCCGGTGCGACCGCCTCCGGCCCACTTCGGGCCTTCGCGGAACCGGCCTTCGCGGCACTGACCTGCGCGGCGCTGGCCGGCGCGGCACAGGCATTCGCGGCACGGGCCTTCGCGGAACCGGCATGCGCGAAACCGGTCTCCGCTGCACTGGCCTGTGCGGCACTGACCTGCGCGGCGCTGGCCTGCACGGAACCGGCTTGCGCGGCGCTGGCCTGCGCGGAACCGGCCTGCGTGGCCGGGCCTTCCGGTGCCCGGCCTTCCGGTGCCCGGGCCTCCGGGGCGCAGGGCTGTGTGGCCCGGGCCTCCGGCGCACCGGCTGCCGGCGCACCGGCCTCCGGGGTGCCGGCACGGGCCGCTGTGGCGCCGGGTTCCCCGGTGCGGGCCCGCGGAGCCGTACCGTCGGCGCGCGCACGGCGCCCCTCGCGCAGCAGCAGCCGTCTGGCCGGGCGCTCCACGCCCTCGTACAGGACCCAGGCCAGTCCCAGGGACACCGCGAACACGGCGGCGGTCAGGGCCAGGCCCTCCGGCACGCCGAAGCGCGGGCCGGTGCCGACCAGGCTGCGCACGGCGCGTACCACCAGCAGATGCACCATGTAGAAGGCGAACGAGAGCTCGCCGAGCCGTACCAGCCGCCGGTGCCGCCACAGCGAGGGCAGCCCGCGCAGGTCGGCGACGGCGGCCGCCGGGATCAGCAGGGCGAATCCGAGCAGGGTGCAGGCGGTGGCGGAGTGACCGGGGGTGATCTGGGGCACCAGGAAGTAGCCGATGATCGTCAGGGCGAGCGAGGCCTCCAGGCCCGGCCCGCGCCACCGTCCGAGGAGCACCGTACGGGCCACGGCGGCACCGAGGACGAACTCGGGCAGCCGGGCCGCGGGCAGCGAGTACAGCTGTCCGCCCAGCCAGGTGTGGGGGTCGCAGGCGGTCAGCGCCAGCACCGCGAGCGCCGACGCCCCGGCGACGGCCGCCGATCCGCGGGCACCGAGACGGCGCAGGACGAACGCCAGCGCCGGGAAGAGGGCGTAGAAGAAGGCCTCGCAGGCCAGCGACCAGCTCACCGGGTCGAGCGTCTGCCACCAGGGGCGCCACCAGGAGTGCACCAGCAGAAGGTTGGCCAGGCCCTGGCGGGGCGTGGGCATCGTGAACATGCCCGGGCCGTACGCCATGAGCAGCGCCAGCGCGGTCGTGACCAGGTGGACCGGGTACACACGGGCGATGCGCCGCCGCCAGAAGGCGAACGCGCGGTCGGCGGGCCGGGCGGACCACATGAGGACGAAGCCGGACAGGACGAAGAAGAACGACACCCCGCTGCCGCCGGGCCCGAACCCCCAGGTCATGATCCGTCCGCCGGTGCCGCCGAAGTAACCGGCGTTGCGCACGTGCAGTCCGAAGACGAGCAGCGCCGCCACCCACCGCAGACCGGTGAGGGACGGCAGGGCGGGCGCGCGGGCCGCCGAGGCGGCGTCGGCCGCGGCCGACGGGCCGGTGTGCGGCGACGCCCGCGCCGCCGCGGTCGTCTGGGTCTCCTGCGCCGGGGGATGTTTCGTGCCGAGCATGAAAGGCAACCTTGCCGCTTCCTCGGCGTTCATGACGCCCGCCGCCGAAACATCACACGGACGCCACCGCGCAGGGGGCGGATCCGTGACACCTGTGACCGGGCGCGGCACACCCGTACGACCTGGCCGCCTCCCTGGCCGGGATCTGCCCCGGGCCCGCCCGGGAAGCGGCCGTACGGGTGATCCATGGCTTACGCCGGTGGTGGAAAGGTCCAAGGAATTACGGCCGCCGGGCGGCGGTGTCGTTTCCGTTCGGTGGGTGCGAAGTGGCAACCTGACGGTGGACGGCCGAGACTGTAGGCCATGGATTCGTGATCAATGAGAGCGCACGGCCTCGTGGCTGCCGGGATGGCCCGGTCCGTGCCGTTCTTCAGAGCGCGGGGACAATGGACCGGCGGCCATCTGGGGCCATTGTTCGAGGAAATGTCCTCAGGAGTGCACATGGTAGATCAGTCGTCCGATATTTTTATATCCGGATTGGACGGAGCCGCTGTGACCGGGGGTGGCAATGGTGCCGGCCCGACGGTGGAGGACACCGAAAGGGAATTCGCGGAAGTGCTCGCCGGTGTCGTGAAGGCGGACCATGTGCCGGCCGACAGCCACTTCTTCGACGACCTCGGGGCCAACTCTCTGGTCATGGCCCAGTTCTGCGCACGGGTCCGGAAGCGGTCCGATCTGCCGCCCGCCTCCATGAAGGACATCTACCGGTATCCCACGATCAGGAGCCTGGCGGCCGCCCTCGCGGTCACGACCGCCCCGGCCCCCGCCGTCACGCCGATTCCCACGGCGTCGCCGGCGGCGACCGGCCGTTCCCCGGAGGCGACGCCGGGGAGCACCGGGCGTTATGTGTTCTGTGGAGCCGTCCAGTTGCTCGTCTTCCTGGGATATTCGTTCTTCTTCGGCCTTGTCACCGCCAGCGGCTACGAATGGGTCGCGTCGGGTTCGGGGCTGGTCGACATCTATGTGCGGTCGCTGTTGTTCGGCGGCGTCGGTTTCCTGCTCCTGTGTCTGTTCCCGATCGCGGCCAAATGGATTCTGGTCGGCCGCTGGAAGTCCGGTGAATTCCCGCTGTGGGGCCTGGCGTATGTCCGCCTGTGGCTCGTCAAGGTGCTGCTCCACGCCAACCCGATGGTGTTCTTCGTCGGTAATCCGCTCTACGTGCTCTACCTCCGGGCGCTCGGCGCGCGGATCGGCGCGGGGGTCACGATCCTGTCCCGTTCCGTGCCGGTCTGCACCGACCTGCTGACCATCGGCTCCGGCACGGTGATCCGCAAGGAGGCGTCGTTCCTCGGCTACCGCGCGCATGCCGGACGGATCCGGACCGGCCCGGTCACCCTCGGCAGGGACGTGTTCGTCGGCGAGAAGACGGTCCTCGACATCGACACCGCGATGGGCGACGGAGCCCAGCTGGGCCACGCCTCGTCCCTGTACCCGGGCCAGTCGGTGCCCGCCGGCCGGCGCATGCACGGCTCCCCGGCGGAGCCCACCGGGATCGACTACGTGCGGGTCGCGCCGGCGAGGTGCGGCACCCTGCGCCGGACCTGGTTCGGGCTGGTCACCCTGGCGCAGATGTTCCTGCTGTACGTGCCGCTGGCCGTCGGCGGAATGTACATGCTGTTCGCGCAGATCCCCGCGCTCGGCAAGCGGATCCAGTCGGACACGCCGATGAATTCGCCGTCGGAATTCTTCACCGACGCCGTGCTCCTTTCCGCCGTGCTGTTCTTCGGGTTCGTCGTGCTGGGACTGGCCGTGCTGTTCACCGTGCCACGACTGGTCGGCCTCGTGGTCGAACCCGACCGGACCTATCCGCTGTACGGATTCCGGTACGCGGCGCACCGGGCGGCCGCACGGATGACGAACATCAAGTTCTTCGCCTGGCTGTTCGGTGACAGTTCCTACATCGTCCACTATCTTCGATTCCTCGGTTACGATCTCTCGCGCATCGAGCAGACCGGCTCCAACTTCGGCACGGAGGTGCAGCACGAAACCCCGTATCTGGTGCGCGTCGGCACCGGGACGATGGTGGCGGACGGGCTCTCCATCGTGAACGCGGATTTCTCCAGCACGTCTTTCCGGGTTTCCCGGGCGTCGATCGGCCCGCGCAACTTCATCGGCAACAACATCGTCTATCCGGCCGGGGGCAGGACGGGAGAGAACTGTCTGCTCGCGACAAAGGTGATGGTGCCCCTCGACGGTCCGGTCCGGGAAGGCGTGGGGCTGCTCGGATCGCCGCCCTTCGAAATTCCCAGGACGGTCGAGCGCGACGTCCAGTTCGACCATCTCAGGACCGAACAGGAACTCGGCCGCCACCTGGCCGCGAAGAACCGCTACAACACGCGCACACTGCTGCTGTTCCTCCTCGTGAGGTGGTTCCACGTCTTTGTGCTCACGGCGTTCGGACTCGCCACGGAAACCCTGTACGGAACACTCGGACATGTGGTGCTCGGCGCATACATCGCGATCACCCTCACCCTCACCACGCTCTATTTCGTGCTGTGCGAGCGCTGCATTGGATCCTTCCGCAGACTACGCCCGCAATTGTGCTCCATCTACGATCCGGCTTTCTGGCGCCAGGAGCGGCTCTGGAAGGTCCCGGAGAACTATCTCAACGTCTTCAACGGAACCCCGTTCAAGAGCGTCGTCTGGCGACTGCTGGGCGTACGCATCGGCAGGCGGGTCTTCGACGACGGCTGCCACATCACCGAGCGGACGCTCACCGCGATCGGGGACGACTGCACGCTCAACGTGGGCAGCAAGATCCAGTGCCACTCCCAGGAGGACGGCACCTTCAAGTCCGACCACACCACCCTCGGCGCCCGCTGCACCCTCGGCGTCGGCGCACATGTGCACTACGGCGTGACGATCGGGGACGGCGCGGTCCTGGCGCCCGACTCCTTCCTGATGAAGGGCGAGGAAGTCCCCCCGTACGCCCGCTGGGGAGGAAACCCCGCCGGGCAGATGTCCGACGCACCGGCCCGGTCCGTCGGCACGGGCCCGGCGGACCGGGAAGGGACCCGGCGCACCGATGACGACGCTGCCACCGCGAGCTGAGGAAGGCCACCCCATGGGAACGCACCTGGAGGCGGACCGCGAGTACTGGCGCCACACGCTGGCCGCCGGCGGATGCACCGCGGTGCCGCGGTGGGCCCCGGAACCGGCCGCCGGGGTCGCCGAGTACGTGGCGGCGGTGCCGGAGGGCGTCACGGACGCGGTACGGGAACTGGCCCGTGCCTGGCGGGTACCGGTGACCTCCCTGCTGCTGGCCGCGCACGCCAAGGTGCTGTCCGCCCTCTCCGGCGAGCAGGAGGTGGTGACCGGCTACGCCGCCGGGTCCGGCACCGGCCCGCTGCCGTGCCGGCTCAGCCTCGCCCCCGGTTCGTGGCGCGAGCTGGTGGCGGGCGTCCACCGCGCCGAGGCGGAACTGCTGGAGCACCGGGACTTTCCCGTCGACGAGCTGCGCCGGGAGCTCGGGACGACGGAGCCGTCGTACGAGATCGTGTTCGACCCCACCGGGGCCGACCCCGGGCCGGCCGACGACGTGGTGCTCGGTGTCGGCTGGTGCGACCGGGACACCGGCCCCGTGCTGCGGGTGCGCCATCGCACCGACGCGCTGGACGCCGACTCCGCCGCCCGGATCGGCGGATACCACGTCAGCGCGCTGCGGCTGATGACCACCGACCCGGACGCCGCGCACGCCCGGCAGAGCCTGCTCCCGCCCGAAGAGGTGCGTTACCAGCTCCAGGCCCTGGCCGGACCCAGCCGCGAACTGCCCGACGCGCGGGCCCACGAACTGTTCGAACAGCGGGCGCGCGCCCATCCGCAGGCGGTCGCGGCGGTGCACGGCGGACACTCGTGGACGTACGGGGAACTCAACGCCCGTGCGAACCGCCTCGCGCGGGCCCTGCGCACGCGCGGACTCGGCCGTGAGGCGGTCGTCGGCGTGGTCACCGAACGCCGGCTCGACTGGCTGGCCGCGGTGCTGGCCGTGTTCAAGGCCGGCTGCGTCTACCTGCCCATCGAGCCGCACTTCCCCGCGGGACGCGTCGAGGCGACCCTGTCGCGGTCGGGATGCCGGCTCGTGCTGACCGAGACCGGCAGCACCGACACCCTCGACCGGGCACTGGCGAAGCTGCCCGCGGTGGAGCGGCTGCTGATCGAGGCGGCGTACGCGGAACAGCACGACGACACCGACCTCGGGGTCGAGGTCACGCCCGGCCAGCTCGCCTACATCTACTTCACCTCCGGCTCCACCGGCGAGCCGAAGGGGGCGATGTGCGAGCACGCGGGCATGCTCAACCACCTCTACGCCAAGATCGACGACCTCGGGATCGAGCAGGACCGGGTGGTGGCGCAGACCGCCCCCCAGTGCTTCGACATCTCGCTGTGGCAGCTGCTGTCGGCGCTGCTCGTCGGCGGCCGCACCCTGCTGGTCGAGCAGGACGCCGTGGTGGACGTGGAGCGATACGTCGACACCCTCGTCCGCGGCCGGGTGGGCGTGGTGCAGATGGTGCCCTCCTACCTGGAGGTGGTGGTGACCTACCTGGAGCGGCACCCGCGCGAATTGCCCGACCTGACCTGTGTGTCGGTCACCGGCGAGGCCCTCAAACGGGAACTGGTCCAGCGTTGGTTCGCGGTCCGGCCCGGGATCCGGCTCGTCAACGCCTACGGACTGACCGAGACCTCGGACGACACCAACCACGAGGTCATGGACCGGGTGCCGGACCGGGTGCTGCTCGGCCCCGCGGTCAACAACGTGCGGGTGCACGTCGTCGACGAACACCTGGCGCTGGTGCCGCTGGGCGCCCCCGGGCTGATCGCCTTCTCCGGGGTGTGCGTGGGCCGCGGATACGTCAACGACCCCGAACGCACCCGCGAGGCCTACCGGGACGACCCCTACCAGCCCGGCGGACGGCTCTACCTGGGCGGCGACTGGGGCCGCTGGCAGCCCGGCGGCAAACTGGAGTTCCTCGGCCGCCGCGACAACCAGGTCAAGATCCGCGGCTTCCGGATCGAGATCGGCGAGATCGAGAACACCCTGCTGCGGGTGCCCGGGGTACGCGACGGCGCGGTGGTGGTGTCCGAGCAGCCCGGCCGCGGCGCCCACCTGATCGCCTTCCACACCGGAGAGCGACTGCGCACGGAGGACCTGCGGACGGCCCTGAGTGCCGTCCTGCCCGCCTACATGGTCCCCTCCGCCTTCCACTGGCAGCAGAGCCTGCCCCTGACCGGCAACGGCAAGACCGACCGCAAGGCACTGACCGCGCTCGCCGACCAGACCGCGCGCGGCGAGGCCGCCGAGCAGCGGCGCAGCGCCCCGCACACCCCGACCGAACGCAAACTCGCCGGAGTGTGGGCCGAGTTGCTGGCCGTACCCGAGCACCGCATCGGCCGGCACGACCACTTCTTCGAGTCCGGCGGCACCTCGCTGTCGGCCGTGCGGCTCACCCTGGCCCTGGACCGCGCGGTGTCCCTGAAGGAGATCACCCGCCATCCGGTGCTCGCCGACCTCGCCGCGCTCCTCGACGGCGCGACCCGGGAACGCCCCGGGCTGCTCCAGCCCCTGTCGGAGCCCGCCGGCACCCGGGACCGCGCCCTGGTGTGCTTCCCCTACGCAGGCGGCAACGCGGTCAACTTCCAGCCGCTGGCCGGCGCCCTGGCGGCCCAGGGCCTGCCCGTCTACGCCGTCGAACTGCCCGGCCACGACCTGGCCTCCCGCAAGGAACCCTTCGCGCCCCTGGAGGAGATCGCGGAGCAGGCCGCCGCGGAGATCGCCGCACGCGGCCTCACCCGGGTCCTGCTCTGGGGCCACTCCTCCAGCGCCGCGCCGGCCGTCGAGACCGCGCGGAGACTGGCGGAGCGCGGCGTGAGCGTGGAACGCGTCTTCCTGGCCGCCCAGTTGCTCGGCTCCTCCGGCGAAAGACGTTCGGCCGTCGAGGCGTTGGCGAAGCAGAGCAACGCCGAGATCGCCGCCAGGCTCAGCGCGGACGGCGGTTACACCGAACTGGACGAACTCGACGCCCGGCACGCCGAGCACATCGGGGCCGCCTACCGGCACGACTGCGTGGCCGCGCACCACTACCTCGCCGACGCCCTCGACCACCCCCCGGCGGTACGGCTGTCCGCGCCGGTCACCGTCGTCGTCGCCGACGACGACCCGATCACGGCGGGGTCCGCCGAACGCCACCGCGACTGGCAGCTCCTGGCCGAGCACGTGGACGTGTACCGGCTCCCCGACGGCGGTCACTACTTCCTGCGCACCCGTCCGGCCGCGGCGGCCCGGGCGGTGCAGCGGGACCACCGATCACCGGCCTCCCGCTGAGCCGTCCGGCCGCCAACCGAAAGGAATCCAGATGTCGTCCTCCTCCCTGGCAGCACTGCCCGAAGTGGACCTGCGACCGGGCACGCCGCCGATCCTGCGGGTCGAGGCCCCCGCCGAGGCCACCCGGTGGGCGGCCGAGAACCGCGACACGCTGCGGGCCCGCGTCACCGAACACGGCGCACTGCTCGTGCGCGGCCTGGACCTGCGGGACGCCGAGCGGACCGGAGCCGTGTTCGCGGCCCTGGCCGGCGACCCGATGACGGAGCGCGAGGCCTTCGCCCCCCGCGAGGTCCGAGGCCCCGGCCTGTACTCCACCACCGCCTGGCCGGCCAACCAGCCGATGTGCATGCACCACGAGCTGAGCTACCGGCTGGAGATCCCCGGCCTGATGCTGTTCGCCTGCCTGCGCGCGCCCGGCCAGGGCGGCGCGACCGCCGTGGCGGACGCCGAACAGGTCCTCCAGGCGCTGCCGTCCGCGCTGCGGGAACGGTTCGAACGCGAGGGCTGGATGCTCACCCGCAGCTACAACGACGAGATCGGCGCCTCCCTGGAGGAGTCCTTCGGCACCGACGACCGCGCGGCCGTCGAGCACTACTGCCACGCCCAGGACATCGACTTCGCCTGGCAGCCCGACGGATCCCTGCGCACCCGGCAGCTGCGCAGCGCCGTGGTCACCCATCCGGTCACCGGCCGGCGCTGCTGGTTCAACCAGATCGCCTTCCTCAACGAGTGGACCCTCGCCCCCGAGGTGCGCGAATACCTGGTGGACGAGTACGGAGCGGACGGACTGCCGTTCAACACCCGCTTCGGCGACGGCTCCCCGATCGGCGAGGACATCGTCCAGCTCCTCAACGCCACCTACGAGGACCACACCCGGCGCGAGCCCTGGCAGGCCGGTGACGTGCTGCTCGTCGACAACATCCGTACCGCGCACAGCAGAGAGGCCTTCACCGGAGAGCGCGAGGTGCTGGTCGGCATGGCCGAGCCGCAGCGCCTGGCCGACTGCGCGCCGACCCCGGAGGCGAGCCGGCGATGACGGCGCTGCCCTCTCCCGCCACCCGGACCGGCCCCGCCGCGCCCGCTTCGGCACCGGCCTTCGCGGTGATCTCCGGCGCCCAGGTGCAGCGCGCGCTCGCCGGGCGCGAACGGCAGATCGTGGAACTGGTCGAGGCCACCTACCGGCTGCACGGGGCCGGTGACACGGTCAACCCGCCGTCGTACTTCCTGCGCTTCCCCGACCGCCCCACCGCCCGGATCATCGCGCTGCCGGCGTCGCTGGGCGGGCCGCTGCGCGTGGACGGCCTGAAGTGGATCTCCAGCTTCCCCGGCAACGTGACCGAGGGACTGCCCAGGGCCTCCGCGGTCCTCGTCCTGAACGACCACGACACCGGCTATCCCTTCGCCGTCCTGGAGAGCTCCGTCATCAGCGCCACCAGAACCGCGGCGTCCGCGGCGCTGGCGGCCGACCGGCTCAGCCGCGGACGGCCCCGCCCGGCCCGGATCGGATTCGTCGGCACCGGCCTGATCGCCCGCTACATCCACACCTTCCTGGCCGCCACCGGCTGGGAATTCGACACCGTCGGCGTCCACGACGTGTCCGCGGACAGCACCGCCGGATTCTGCGGCTACCTGCGGCAGGACGGCACCCCGGGGCGCACCGCACCGGTCACGGTCCACGACAGCGCCGAGAAGCTGATCCGCTCCAGCGACCTGGTGGTCTTCGCCACGGTGGCCGGGGCACCCCATGTCACCGACCCGGCCTGGTTCGCGCACAACCCGCTGGTCCTGCATGTCTCGCTGCGCGACCTCGCCCCCGAGATCCTGCTCGCCTCGGCCAACATCGTGGACGACGTCGAACACTGCCTGAAGGCCGACACCTCCCCCCACCTGGCCGAGCAGCTCACCGGCAGCCGTGACTTCCTGGACGGCACGCTCGACGACGTGATGTCCGGCCGGGTGACCCCGCCGGCCGACCGACCGGTGATCTTCTCGCCCTTCGGGCTCGGCGTCCTCGATCTGGCCGTCGGCAAGTACGTGTACGACGAGGTGGCCCGGACGGGAGAGCTCCACGTCATCGACGACTTCTTCCACGACTTGCGCCGGTACGGCTGAAGGCACTTCCCCGGCTCTGGCATCTGGAGGTCACCGTGCCCGTCATCTCCGCTCCCTACGCCTTCAACGAAAGTCGGCTCTTCGTCGACCTCCGGTCGATCGTCGGGCATCCGCTCTACTTGAAGTGCGAGGGCTTCAACTTCGCGGGTTCCATCAAGTTGAAGGCCGCGAACGAGATGGTGACGGCGGCCGAGCGGGACGGGATCCTCACCCGGGACTCGATCCTGGTCGAGTCCTCGTCCGGGAACCTAGGCGTGGCCCTGAGCATGATCGCCGCGAGCAAGGGCTACCGGTTCCTGTGCGTGACCGACTCCCGCTGCAACCTGTCGACCCGGCTGCTGATGGAGGCGCTGGGCAGCGAGGTGCACGTGATAGCGGAGATGAACGCCGACACGGGCTTCCTCGGCGCGCGCCTCGACTACGTCCGTGAACTCTGCGCCTCCGACGACCGCTATGTGTGGCTCAGCCAGTACACCAATCCGGGCAACTGGCTGGCGCACTACCGGACGACGGCGCCGGAGATCGCCGACGAGTTCCCGCGCCTGGACGTGCTCTTCATCGGCGCGGGAACCACCGGGACACTGATGGGCTGCGCCCGCTACTTCCGGGAGCACAGCCCCTCGGTCCGGATCGTCGCCGTGGACAGCGTGGGCTCGGTGGCCTTCGGCGGCGAGCCGGGGCGGCGGATGATCCCCGGCCTGGGCATGAGCATGCGGCCACCGCTGCTCGACGAGTCGTACGTCGACGAGGTGATCAAGGTCGAGGAGGCGGACACCATCCGTGCCTGCCACCGGCTGGCCAGGAGCGGCTTCCTGTTCGGCGGTTCCACCGGAACGGTCGTCAGCGGCGCCGTGGACTGGCTGAACCGGCACGACACCCGTGGCATCACCGCGGTGGCCGTCGCCCCGGACCTCGGCGAGCGCTACCTGGACACCATCTACCAGACCAACTGGCTCCAGGATCTCTACGGCGACCAGGTACTGGAGCCCGGACCGCGCACGACTGTCGTCTCCTCGGGCCCCCGCGGCCGCGCCGCCCCGCACGGCCGCGACCGGCGCGGCGGCGGTACGGGGCGGGCCTGACGGCGGGCGGCCGCGTGCTCAGCGCCCGGCCGCGCGGGCCAGCACGTCGGTGACCTGCCGGTGCACCGCCTCCCGGGCGGCGGGACCCAGCGTGCCCACGACGGTGCCGGACAGGGACTCCAGAGCCCGGTCGGCGTCGGTGTCGGCCGCCGTGCTCTCGCTCAGTACGTCGTAGCCGTCACGTACGGCGACCCGCAGACGGCGCCCGCCCGCGCCGTCGGCGTGCACGGCCGCGGCGACGACGAGCGGCGGCGGTCCGCCCGCCTCACCGGACAGCTTGAGATAGCCGCTGGCCAGCGGTTCGCGCCAGCGCACGCTGAGCAGAGGGTGACGCTTCGCCACCACCTCGGCCAGGTCGGTCTCGTAGATCCTGTCCGGATCCAGCACCGTCGCCCGTGCGTCGAGCACGAACGCGGCGGGCAGCAGACACCGCAGGGTGCTGCCCACGAGGTTGCCGCCGACCGTCGCGGTACGGCGCACCGCGCCGGTCCCCACCGAGGCCGCCGCCAGGCGCATCGCGTCCGGTACCCGGTCGTCGATCCGGTTGAGCACCACGGCCGCGCCCAGCAGTTCGCGCTCCACGACACCGGCCTCGGGCACCTGACGCAGCGACATGGCCTGTTCGGGGAAGCCGTCCCGCTGCCAGGTGGCCCACACCAGGGTCGCCCCGCCGATCGGCACGGCTCCCTCGGCTATGCACTCCTGGGCCTCGGACACGGACGTGGGCAGACGCAACAGCACGGCAGCCGACCTGCTTTCCTGGGACGTTGGGGTCGGGGGCGAGACTCGGCCAGGTGATCACTGACTCTGCGTATCCTGCCCCTGCGAACGGGGGCGCATACAGGGCTCACGTATTTGTTCCGCGCGCCCGTCGCGTACGGCCGGGGCGGACACCGCCGTGACCCGGGGCCCCCGTACCGTCCCCCGCCATGTGCGGGAGGCGAACCGCGCCCGTGGCGCAGGCCTGGCCGAACATGCCTCAGTTCAGGGCCTGTTCGGTCCAGATGGTCTTCCCGGTCGGGGTGTGCCTGGTGCCCCAGCGGTTGGTGAGCTGGGCGACGAGGAGGAGACCGCGGCCGCCCTCGTCGAAGATCCTGGCCCGGCGCAGGTGCGGTGAGGTGGAACTGCCGTCGGACACCTCGCAGATGAGCGAGTCGTCGTGGATGAGACGCAGTTGCACGGGTGCCGAGCCGTAGCGGATCGCGTTGGTGACCAGCTCGCTGACGACGAGTTCGGTGACGAAGCCGACCTCGGTGAGCCCCCAGGCGTCCAGTTGCGCGAGAGTGTTCTTGCGCGCCGTGGCGACCTCGGAGAAGTCCGGTGCCAGGTCCCAGACGCGGACGTGGGTGGCGTCCAACGCGCGGGTGCGGGCCAGGATCAGGGCGATGTCGTCGGCGGGACGCTCCGGCAGCAGCGCGGCGAACGCGTCGTCGCAGGCGCCGTCCAGCGAGGTGTGCGGATCTGCCAGTATCCCGCCCAGCCGGGCGGTGCCGACGTCGGGGTCCTGGCCGGCCGCCTCGACCAGCCCGTCGGAGAAGAGGGCGACGAGGGTGCCCTCGGGCAGCTCCAGTTCGGTGGCCTCGAAGGGCAGCCCGCCCACACCCAGCACCGGTCCGGCGTTGACCTCGACCACGTTCCTGGTGCCGTCCGGCAGCACCAGCACGGGCGCCAGATGGCCCGCGCTGGCCACCGACAGGGCCCGTGCGACCGGGTCGTAGACGGCGTAGAGACAGGTGGCGCCGACCTCGCTGCTCGGGGCGTACCCGCACTCACCGTCGCTGCCCAGCCGCAGGACCAGGTCGTCGAGGTGGGCCAGCAGTTCGTCCGGCGGCAGATCGACGTCGGCGAGGGTCTGCACGGCCGTACGCAGCCTGCCCATCGTCGCGGAGGCGTGGATGCCGTGCCCGGCCACGTCGCCGACCACCAGGGCCACCCGGGAGCCCGAGAGCGGGATGACGTCGAACCAGTCGCCGCCGATACCGGCCCGGGAGTCGCTCGGCAGATAGCGGAAGGCCACGTCCACCGCCGACTGCCTGGGGGGCCGGTGCGGCAGCAGGGTCTCCTGGAGGGTCAGCGCGGTGATGCGCTCACGGGAGTAACGGCGGGCGTTGTCGAGACAGACGGCGGCACGGCTGGTGAGTTCCCGCGCCAGGGCGAAGTCGTCCTCGTCGAAGGGGTCCGGCCGGGTGCGGAAGAGGACGGCGACGCCGAGCGTGGTGTCGCGGGCGATCAGCGGCACCGCCATCAGCGAGGTGATGGCCAGCCCGCTGATGTTCCTCGCCTCGGACGGCATGCTCGCCATCCACCGCTCGAAGTCGGCCTCGCCCCTGCCGCTGTGCACCGTCCGTCCCAGGTGCAGGGCCCTGGCGGGCGGCGAGTAGGCCGGGTAGGTGTCGACGGCTCCGGGACCGATGACCGGCTCGGGGCTGCCCTCGACGGTCGAGACGTGCGCGACCCGGTGCAGCACCACCGCCGCGTCCGGCGGACCGGTGGCCGGCTCCTCGCCCCGGACGACCGGCGCCAGCAGGTCCACGCTCGCGAAGTCCGCGAACTGCGGCACGACCAGGGCGGCGAGTTCGCGCGCGGTGCGATCGAGGTCCAGGGTCGTCCCGATCGAGACGGCCGCCTCGTCGAGCACCGCCAGACGCTGCCGGGCCCGGTACTGCTCACTGCTGTCGAACGCGGCCATCGCGACCGCGCAGATCTCTCCGGCCGGGTCCCGCACGGGCCACAGCTCCAGGCTCCAGGCGTGCCCGTGCACCTCGGAGGGGGCCCGGGTGTAGCCCTCGTAGTGACGGGGCTCCCCGGTCGCGGCCACGTCGCGCAGGGCGGCCACGGTGCCCCGCTGGTCCACGCCCGCGGGGACGCCGTCCGGGAACACCCGGCCGCGCAGGACGTCCTCCCCGATGCCCATCAGGTGGGCCGCCATGTCGTTGAGCCGCAGGCAACGCTGGTCGACGCCGAAGACCGAGAACGACATCGACGCCTGGCGAAACGCCCACTCGACCAGCGGGCGCCCGTCGTCGCCCCCGCCCTGAGGCTCCATGCATTCAGCTTGCCTCCCCGCCTGTGGGCGAACAACTCGGCCATGCCGGCGCGAGCGCCCTCGGGGACGGGCACCGGCGCCGGACCCGCGGGCACCGGCGCAGGACCCGCGGGTCCGGGCCCGGCCCGCGGACCCGGGCACCGGCCGCGGTCACTGTGCATGAGGGACCCGGCATGCCGGGTCACCGGCTCGCGGCAGGGAGCTCTCAGGCGCGCGCCCGGCGGGCCTCGCGGCCCCAGTCCTCCAGGACCGGTACGCAGCTCTGCGCGAAGCGGTCGTAGTCGTCGGGCGTGTTGTAGACATGCGCGGACAGCCGCAGGTAGCCGACCCCGCCGAAACTGGTGAAGGCGCACTCCACGCCCAGTTCGACGGTGGCGCGGTCGCGCAGCGCGTCGGCCGCAAGACGCGTGGTCCCCAGCCCCGCCGGAATCCGGACCAGCCGCATCCCCGGTACGGGCATGCCGACGTCGACGCCCTCCACCGCACCGCCCGCCGGGCCGGCGAACGCGGCACCGATCACGCGGGCCCCGTAGTCGGCCAGTTCGTCCATGTAGCTGCGGGCGGTCTCCCAGCCCCAGGTGCGCCCGACGAACTCCAGCGCCACCGGCGCCGCCAGGGGGCCGGTGGCGTCGAGCGTGCCCTGCTGGTCGAAACGGTTCGGGAACGGCTCGGCGGCGCTCCACGAGTCGATCAGCGGATGCAGGTGCTCGCGCAGCGGGCCGCGGGCCACGAGAGCGGCCGTGCCGCGGGGTGCGCAGCCCCACTTGTGGAGGTTGCCGACCCAGGCGTCGCCGCTCTCCAGCCCCTCCAGCGGGGCGGGCAGGAGCCCGGGCGCGTGTGCGCCGTCCACCAGCAGCGTGATGCCGTCGTGCCGGGCGAGCTCGGCCGCGATCCGCTCGACCGGCAGCCTGCGGGCGGTGGCCGAGGTGATCTGGTCCAGGACCACCAGGGCGCACCGGTCGTCCACTTCGGACATCACCGCCCGGTACGCCTGGTCCGCGTCGGCCGCCAGCGGTACGCGCGCCGTGCGCACCCGGCCGCCCCAGCGACGGGCGAGGCGCTCGGCGCCCATGGTGACCGCGCCGTAGCCGTGGTCGGTGACGACGATGTCCTTGCCGGGGTGCGCCGCCAGGGCCGCGTAGACGACGCTGGCCCCCGCGCTGGCGTTCGGGACGAGCGCCAGGTCCGCGGCGTCGACGCGGAGGTGCTCGGCGATCTCGGTGCGGGTGGCGGCGATCCGCTCGGTCAGGTCCCGGAACCAGACGACGGGGGCGCCTTCCATCTCGGCCCGCAGTTCGTTCTGCCGTCGCTGGGCGACCAGCGGGACGGCGCCGAAGGAGCCGTGGTTGAGGTGGAGCATGCCGGGGTCGAGCGACCAGGCCGCGGCGGCGGGTCGGCCGTCGTCCAGCGTCAGGGGTCGGGGCGCGGTGACGACCTGGGTCTCGCTCACGGAACTCCTCGTTGTTCGCGGCCTCGCCGGCCGTGGTGCGGATGTCCGTGAGCGCGGCCGCCCTTCGCCGGGCACGGCCGGACCGCCGGACCGCCCACACCATACCCAGCAGGCTCGCGGGCTGCGCCGTACGGTCTGCGGGTACGGCGCAGCCCACCGCCCCGGCCGGCCGATCCGCCTCTGCCGAACCGTTACCGTTCCTGGCGCGTCGCACCTGCCGTGTCGTTCCAGGCGGCCGGGCGACGGTCAGGCGACGGGGCCGTAGGTGCCGCCCGTGTACTCCCGCCCGGCCGTCCGCCGGTCCGCCGGGCGGGCCCGGGCCGAGGACACCGGCTCGTCCGGGGCCGTCCGATGGACCTCGGACGCGCTCCCGTGGCCGTAGCGGACGTGCCAGCCGTCGCCGCGCAGGATCAGGGAGACGACGGCGGGCGGGCAGGGCAGGTCGAGATGGCGGAAGGCTCTCGCGGGGACCGAGAAGGCATGCACGAGCGCGCCCCGGATGACGGACGGCTCGACGACGGCCAAGGCCCGGTCGGTGTCGGACGGCAGCGCGTCCAGCCAGCGGGCGGTGCGTTCGCAGAGGTCGCGGACCGACTCGCCGCCGTGCGGCGCGGCGTCCGGATCGGTGAGCCAGGCGGAGTAGCCGTACGGGTCCTCGGCGACGACATCGGCCACCGTACGGCCGTACCAGCGCCCGTAGTCGAAGTTCCGCAGGGCGGGTTCGGGCACGGTCTCCAGACCGAGGGCGTCGGCGGTCCGCGCGCAGCGCGCCGATGGCCCCCGTACGGCCAGTGAGTAGGGCGGGAACCCCGGGTGCGGGGAGTCGGCGGTCCGCAGCGGGCCGCTCGCGAGGGAGAACGGGTCGCCGAAGATCCCGGTGGTCTCCTCGGCGGTCGCACTCAGAAACGTCAGACACGTCGTCATTCGTCTGACCTCCTCGACTTCCGTGCCACGTTGCATGGTCGGACGCTGCACCGTCGGCTATTGGATGAGCTGGGCGGGTGTGGTGGCGGTGTGCATGGCGTACTCCAACGGGCCGCGCCGGAAGCGGCGGGTCCAGGCCAGGGCCAGGAGCATGGCCACGGTGACGAAGGCGACGAGGACCGCGGCGGACTCCGCGTCGGACATGTCGTCGCCGATACCGAAGGCCTTGATGGCCACGATGTGGCCGACGTAGGCGGACAGGGAAACGGAACCGAGCGCGATCACCGGGGCACCGAGCCGCCGTACGCGCGCGAAGCGGGCCGTGGTGTGCAGGCAGGCCGCGACGACCACCAGCGCGACTCCGGTGTTGCCCACGATGGACCCGGTCGTCTCGCTGTGCGGGGAGGCCACCAGCAGCCACGCGGGCCTGCCGGGCAGCGGCGGCCCGCCGACGGCGTCGGACCACCAGGCGGATCCGGCCGGACCGCCGCCCACGGCCGCGCTGACCGCGGCCCGGGCGCCCGGCACCAGATGCAGGGCCAGCCACGACCCGCCGTATCCGGCCACCGCCAGGGCGACGCCGCAGGCCGCGGTCCTGGCCAGCGCGCGGGGCCGGGTGAGGTCGGTCTTGGCCAGGGCCATGCCCGCGACGATGAACGGGAACCAGGTCAGGACCGGGTAGTCACCCGTGACGAACAGACCGACGAACCCGTCCGTGCCGGTGACCCGGGCCAGGGGATCGTGGGCGGCGACGGTCTCGGACCAGTCCCCGCGCCCGGCGGCGGCCCGCAGCAGGTACAGGGCCAGCGGCAGGACGATCGCGCCGGCCGCGGCGACGGCGGCCAGGGTGCGTGCCCGCAGCCGGTGGAACGGCAGGGCGAGGACGAACAGCAGCCCGTAGTAGGACAGGATCACGTCGACCGGGGTGTCCAGGGCGGTCAGCGCGTATCCGAGGGCCATCAGTACGGCAGCGCGGATGAGCACACGGCCCATCGCCTGCCGTCCGGCCCGCCCGGTCCGGGACTGCGGCCGGCCCGTCAGCAGCACCAGGGTGAAGCCCGCCAGCACGGCGAAGAGGGTGGAGGAGCGGCCGCCCGCCACCTCCAGCAGCCAGCCGGCCGGCCCGCCCACCGACGGGTCGGGGCCCAGGTGCACGGCGAACATGCCGACGATCGCCAGACCGCGGGCCAGGTCGATTCCGATCAGCCGCCCCGTCGACGGCGGGACGGCCGACCCGGCGTCCGCCGAGGGCGCGGCCAACGCCACGGCCGACGGTGCGTCGTGTGTCATGCGTACAAGGTTGCGTGCGCGCGGTGGGCGGCAGCCATCCGGCAGATGTCCGGACCGACCCCGCCGACTGGCTGGTTCCGCGGCGCCCGTCGGCCGGTCCGGACGGAGCCGGATCTCAGATCGGGGGTCGTGGTCCGGGGTCCGGTACCGGGCGGAGTGCCCGCCGACGTGGTACGAATCGGACAGCGGTCCGTCCGTGAGTGGAGCACGCGTGATCCGGGTACTGGTGGTCGACGACGAGGCTCTGATCCGCATGGGCTTCCAGCGGATCCTCGACACGGCCGACGACATCGAGGTCGTCGCGGCGGTGCCCGGTGCCCAGGCACTGCACACCGCGCGGGAGACCGCCCCCGACGTCGTCCTGCTGGACATCCGGATGCCGGACGTGGACGGCCTGACCGTCCTGGCCGAGCTCCGCAGGCTCCCCGACCCCCCGGTCGTGGCCATGCTGACGACGTTCGACATGGACGAGTACGTGGCGACGGCGCTGCGCTCGGGCGCCGCGGGCTTCCTGCTCAAGGACACCGACCCCGAGGAGCTGCCGTTCATGGTGCGCTCCCTGGCCGAGGGCGGCACCGTACTGTCGGCGAAGGTCACCGGGACCGTGGTGGCGGGCTATCTGGACGCCGGTGCCCAGGAGCGCTGCGCCGGCGGCCTCGACCGTCTCACCGACCGTGAGCGGGCGGTGCTCGTCCTCATCGCCGAAGGGCTGTCCAACGCCGACATCGCCACCCGGCTCTACCTGAGCACGGGCACCGTGAAGGACCATGTGAGCGCCATCCTCACCAAACTGGAGGTGGGCGGACGGGTCCAGGCGGCCCTGCTGGCCCAGCGGGCCGGCCTCCTGCGGGAGGACGGTGAACCCCTTTGAGGGTGCCGCGTCGACCGCCCCCGGTGCTGTTGGACGCCGTACCGGTCGGGGTCGCGCTGCTCGACGTCTGGGCGCACTGGGATCCCGAGGCCTGGGTGCGCATGGCCTGTGCCCTCGCCGCCGCCTTCGCCCTGATCCTGCGCCGCCGTCTGCCGCTGCTGACCTTCCTGCTCACCCTCCCCGCCGTCCTGCTCTCCGACGCGGTCATCGCCTCGCTGATCGCGCTGTACTGGCTCGCCTCGATCACCCGGCACCGCGCGCTCCTGGGCGTCTGCGCCCTGCTGTTCACGCTCGGGGACGTGAGCTCGTGGCCCTCCCCGGGCCTGGACCTGACCCGGGGCACCACTCTGATCACCCTGGGTTACACCGGGGCGACGGCGGCCGCGCCGGTCTTCCTCGGCCAGCTCGTCCAGACCCGGCGCGACCTGTCGCTGCGGCTCGCCGAGATCTCCGAGGCCCGGGACCACGAGCAGTTGCTGACCGCCCAGGCGGTCCTGGCCAGGGAGCGCGCCCAGCTCGCCCGGGAGATGCACGACGTGGTCTCCCACCAGGTCAGTCTGATCGCGGTACGGGCCGGGGCGCTCCAGGTCGGCACCCACGACGCGGAGACCAAGGAGGCGGCCGGCACCATCCGGCGGCTCAGTGTCCAGACCCTCGACGAGCTGCGCCACATGGTCAGTGTCCTGCGCGCCTCCGGCGGGCGACCCACCGAGCTGACCCCGCAGCCGTCCCTGGCCGACCTGGAGCAGCTGGTCGGCAGCAGCGGCATCGACGTGCGGTTGGCGACGGACGTTCCCGAGGGGCTGCCGCCGGCCGTCCAGCGCGCGGTGTACCGCACCGTCCAGGAAGCGCTGACCAACACGCGCAAACACGCTCCCGGCGCCACCGCGACGGTGTGCGTCCGCCACGAGGGCAACGGCGTCCAGGTCACCGTCACCAACTCCGCCCCCACCCGGCCCGCCCTGCCGCTGCCCAGCGCGCACTACGGCCTGGTCGGCCTGCAACAGCGGGCCGCCCTCCTCGGCGGCACGGTGACCGCCGGCCCCACGCCCGACGGCGGCTACGAGCTGCACCTGGAACTCCCGGCGAACGGGGCCGGCCCGTAGGAGACGAACGGGACCGGCCCGTAGGAAAACCGGGTGCGCCGCGCCAGGCGGCCGCAGTACGGTCGCGCGATGACCGATGACGACGGGTACTTCGGGGAACGTGTCGCCGTGGACTACGACACGTCGTCGGCGGAGATGTTCGAGCCGGCCCTCGTGGACGCGACCGTGGACGTCCTGGCGGAGCTGGCCGGTGCCGGCCGGGCGCTGGAGCTGGGCATCGGGACGGGCCGCATCGCGCTGCCGCTGGCCCGCCGCGGAGTGCCGGTCCACGGCATCGACCTGTCGCGGGCCATGCTCGCGCGGCTGCGCGCGAAGCCGGGCGGGGACGCGATCGGCGTCACCGTCGGCGACTTCTCCACCGCGAAGGCGGAGGGGACGTACTCCGTCGTGTACCTGCTCTTCAATACGATCATGAACCTGACGACGCAGGACGAGCAGGTGGCCTGCTTCCGCAACGCCGCGGCCCACCTGGCACCCGGCGGCTGTTTCGTCGTCGAGGTGATGGTCCCCGAACTGCGCAAGCTGCCAGCCGGGCAGACCGTCGTGCCGTTCCACACGAGTGCGACCCGCTGGGCCTTCGACATCTACGACGTCGCCACGCAGGCGACGAGTTCGAACTACGTCGAAGTGGTCGACGGCCGGGGCGAGTACCGGTCGATCCCCTTCCGGTACGTCTGGCCCTCGGAACTCGACCTGATGGCCAGGCTCGCCGGACTGCGGCCGCGCGAGCGCTGGGAGGGCTGGACGCGGGAGCCGTTCACCAGCGACAGCGACCGGCATGTCTCGATCTGGGAGAAGCCGGTCGCCTAGAGTCCGCTGTGGTGGCGGTCGAGGCGGGCGTGCTCAGCCGACGGCGCCGGCCAGCGCGCCTCCGCCGGTGTCCATACCGCCCCGCGGCTTGACGGCGGAGAGCGACGGGGTGGCCGTACCGTCCTGTGGTCTGCCGGTGGAGAGCGGCGCGGTGACCTTGCCGCCTTCCGGTCTGCCGGTGGCGAAGGGCGCGCTGTCCGGCCGGCACGTCGCACCGGCCGGCGGGAGGACTCCGTCGACGAGATAGCGGCTCTCGTAGTCCTTGGCGCAGGTGCTGGGGTTGAGCAGGACGGTGTGCCCGTACCCTTCCACGGTCAGCAGCCGGGCGTCGGCCAGCTGGGTGGCCATCGCCTGCGCGCCCCGGTACGGAGTGGCCGGGTCGTAGGTGTTGTTCACCAGCAGCAGGGGGTGCGCCGTAGGCCTGTTCCAGGGGCCGGTGTAGCTGTCGGCGGCCCGGACGGGCCACTGGGCGCAGGCCTCCGAGGCCCAGGCCCAGAACTGCCCGGCGGCTCCCGCCCGGCGGGCGCCGAGTTCCGCCAGGGCCTGGTAGGCGGCCGGGTCGCGTGGATTGGGGCTGTCGGAGCAGAGCACCGCGGCGGCCTGCTCCACTCCCAGATAGGGCATCTTCGCCGGCTGCGGGAACAGCGGAGGCGAGGGTTGCAGCGCGCGGCCCTGCCACAGGTCCTCCAGCCGGGTGGCGGCCCAGGACCACGCGGGGTGGACCACGTACAGGTTGGTGAGCAGGTCGTCGATGGTCCTGCCGAACGTCCACCCACCCACCGGGTGCGCGGCCAGCCGCTTCGACAGCTGTGCGAACTTGTCGCGTGTCGCCGCCGGGCTGCCGGCCGAGAAGGCGCAGTCCGCGGGCGCGGCGGCACCGCACAGGCCGAGGAACCGGTCCAGGGTGGCGGCCGCGCCGATGTCCGTGCCCAGACGCTGGAAGGTGGCGAGGCCGGTCCCGGTCCCGGTGGTGGTCCCCGTACCGGTCCCTTGGCCGAACCAGGCCCGGGGGTCGAAGTTGCCGTCGAGGACCATGGCGCGGACCCGGTCGGGGAAGAGGTTGGCGTAGGTGGCGCCGAGGAACGATCCGTAGGACGTGCCGAGGTAGGTGAGCCGGGCATCGCCCACCGAACGCCGGAGCAGGTCGAGGTCCCGGGCGGTGTCGGTGGTCGACACATGACGCAGGAGCTCCGGGTCGCGCTTCAGACAGCGCTGGGCCAGATCCCCGTACGCGGCCGTCCAGGCCGCCCGCTCCCGCGCGCCGACGGGGAAACCGGCCGGCACGCGGGCCTGCCAGGCCACGGAGGCCAGGTCGCTGTCGAAGCAGCGCACCGCCGTGCTCTCGCCGACGCCCCGGGGGTCCCAGCTGACGATGTCGAACCTCTCCCGTACCTCCTTCGGGAAGAACTCGTACCACTGCGGCATCTGCAGCGTGCCTGGGCCGCCGGGGCCGCCGGGATTGAGGAACAGGGTGCCGATACGCCGTCCGGGGCCGGTCGCCTTCCGTCTGACCACGGCCAGCCGGATGGAACGCCTGCCGGGCTCGCGGTAGTCGAGCGGTACCTTCGCGGTCGCACAGTCGAACGGGTTACCGGATGCGCAGGGACGCCAGTCGAGCCGCGGGGCGGGCACCGGGGGCAGCGGCGGCGCGGCCGCGGTGACGTCCGGCCGGGTCACCGCCGTCAGGCAGACGAGCACCGCGGCAAGGCATGCGGTGCGCCGGCGGCGGCCCGCCGTGGACCGGGGTATTCGCATGATCCGTCCTTCCGCCGGCGAGGCGTCGACATGGGGACGTCTCTGCCTGAACACCACCGTGGCCCGACCGGGCGGGCAAGCCGGCGCGGGCCGAACGAACCACGCCCGTCGGACGGGTGGGGCGGAGGAACTGCCCGGCGGTACGGACGGAGGAGTTGCCCGGGCGCCTCGGCCTGGGCGCCGGCGACCTCGTCACCCGGACCGCCCGGTGGCGGTCAGCCGGTGTGGTTCAGCCAGCGCTGGAGGGTGGCGTTGACGCTGCCGGGCAGTGCGCTGAGCTGGTCGATGGCCTCGCGGTCCTCGGGCCGGGGCGGGATGCCCGCCATCGTCAGGGTCGCCAGGAGCTCGAGCCGCCGCCGGTCGCGCGGGTCGATCGTGAAGTCGAGGCGCTGCGCCGGGTCCGGCGCGGGCAGGAAGTAGTCCCCCTCCTCCTTCCGCCGCCAGGCGCTCGCCCAGGCCGCGGGCGCCGCCGGGTCGACGGCGTAGGGGTCCACGAAGGTACGGGGCGAACCGGACTCGAAAGCGATGCTGGTCACGTGGGTCTCCTTCTTGTGCGGTCCCTGCTTGCAGGACAGGAGGCCTCACGTGACCGGTCCGGTTGCGCCGCGCGCCGGATGTCACGCCAATGGCGTCATCGGCACGTCATCGGCTGGTCCGCTGAACATCCCACGCGGCCGGCGGCCGGTGACGGGCCGCCGACGGCCGGCGATCCGCGTGCCGGGCCCCGGCCGCACCCCCGCCTACGGCCGTGGCTTGACCGCGACGTCGAGGTAGAAGGCGTCGATGCTGCGCACCGCCTCCTCGAACTCGTCGAGGTTGACCGGCTTGGTCACATACGCGTTCGCGTGATGCTCGTACGCCCCCGAGACGTCGTCGGGCGCCGCCGACGTGGTGAGCACGACCACGGGAATGGTGCGCAGATCCGCGTCCGCCTTGACGATCGCGAGGAACTCGCGGCCGTTCATACGCGGCATGTTCAGGTCCAGGACGATGAGGTCGGGACGCGTACGGGCCGGGTCACGGAGGTACTCCAGCGCCTGTACGCCGTCGGAGACCTGGGTGAGATTGCGCGCGCCCCGGTCGGCCAGGGCGTCCTGGATGAGCATCGCGTCGGCCACGTCGTCTTCGACCAGCAGTACGTCATAGGGACGGGGGGAGGCAGAGGCTGCCATGTTACGAGCTCCTGGTCGGCTGGGGGGAAGGGGAGCGTTGTACCGCCTCCTCCATGGTCACCAGAACATACAGGTGCGCGACGGCTTGGACACGGTCGGTGGGGACGAGGTCCCCGAGGCAGGCAGACGGTCAGCCTAGTTGCCGGTGTGAAGAGTCGACAACAACCGTTGTCCGGCCAGGTTAAGGTGTGCCTGCCGTACGCACGGTTCGGCTGGATGTTCGGAATCGGTCGGATCCTGAAGGAGTGTCACCTCGTGCAGAACGCCGCCTCCGCCGACGGGCCGATGGCCGGCTGGACCACCCGGCACTGGCTGCGCCGAGGAGTTGCCGCGACCCTGCTGGTGCTGACGGTCCTCGGATCGGTGGGGGCCTGGGCGATGCTGCGGTCGTCGAGGATCTCCGACGAACTGGTCAACCGGCGCAGCCCCGCCCTGGTGAACGCCGTGCGCCTGGAGTCGGCGCTCCTCAACCAGGAGACCGGGGTGCGGGGTTACGGACTGACCGGCAGCACGGAGTTCCTCACCCCGTACACCGAGGGCGTCGCGGCGGAGCGGCAGGCCGTGGGGCGGCTGGAGGATCTGCTGAGCGGCGACGAGGACCGGGCCGATCTCGCGGCCGTCCGCAAGGCCGCGGACACCTGGCAGGAACGGATCGCCCGCCCCGTCTCCGGCTCACCGGCGGCGACGGCCCTGACCCTCTCGGCGGAGCGGGCGGAAGAGGGCAAGACCGAGTTCGACGCGGTGCGCAAGGCGCTGAAGGCCCAGCAGAGCAGGCTTCAGCAGGAACGCCAGGACGCGGCGGACGCGCTGCGCCGCGCCACGGTCCTGCGCAACTGGACGCTCGCCGTGGACGCCCTCGTCGTCGCCGTCGTGGCGGCGCTCGTCTTCGAAGCGCTGCGGCGGGGCATCACCAGCCCGCTGGAGCAGGTGGGCGCCGGAGCCAGGGACGTGGCACGCGGCCGTTTCGACCGGCGCATCGCGGTCACCGGTCCCGCGGACATCAGACAACTCGCCGTGGACGTCGACGGGATGCGGACCCGGCTGGTGGACGAACTCGCCTTCAGCGAGGAGGCACGCCGTCTGCTCGACGAGCAGACGGCCGAACTGAAGCGCTCCAACACCGAACTGGAGCAGTTCGCCTACGTCGCCTCGCACGATCTCCAGGAGCCGCTGCGGAAGGTGTCGAGCTTCACCCAGCTGCTGCAACGCCGCTACGGCGGTCAACTGGACGAGCGGGCCGACCAGTACATCGCGTTCGCCGTCGACGGCGCCAACCGGATGCAGGTCCTCATCAACGACCTCCTCGCCTTCTCCCGGGTGGGGCGTGTGCACAACGACCACGCCACGGTGGACCTGGAGGAGGTCCTGCGGCGCACCCTGGACACCTTGAGCATCCCGATCGAGGAGACCGGGGCCGAGGTGACGGTCGATCCGCTGCCCGTGGTGGTCGGCGACGCGACCCAGCTGGGCATGCTGTGGCAGAACCTCCTGTCGAACTCCCTGAAGTTCCGCGACCCGGAGCGCCGGCCCGAGATCCGGGTCAGCGCGCGACGCGTAGGCGACGTCTGGGAGTTCGGCGTCGGCGACAACGGCATAGGCATCGCACCGGAGTTCCGGGACAAGGTCTTCGTCATCTTCCAGCGGCTGCACACCCGGGAGGCCTATCCGGGCACCGGCATCGGTCTGGCCATGTGCAAGAAGGTCGTGGAGTTCCACGACGGTTCGATCGGGATCGACCCCGGTCACGCCCCCGGCACCCGGGTCGTGTTCACCCTGCCCGGTGCCGACGTCGGCCAGGAGCCCGGGTCGCCCGAGTCACCCGCCTCGTCCGAGTCACCCGCGTCACCCGAGCCGTCCGAGTCGCCCGCGGGAGCGCCGCAGTCATGACACCACCGGCCCCACGGGACGAGACGGCCTACGACATCCTCCTCGTCGAGGACGACGAGGGCGACGCCGTACTGGTCGAGGAACTGCTCCACGACACCGATCTGCGGCACTCCCTCGTGCGCGGCAGGACGATGGCCGAGGCACGCCGGGAACTGGCCGGACGGCGCTTCGACTGCGTACTGCTGGACCTGCATCTGCCCGACATCTCCGGGCTGGAGAGCGTCGAGGCGATCCGGCGGGAGGATCCCCAGGCCGCGGTGATCGTGCTCACCGGGCTCGCCGAGTCCGGCGCCGGGGTCGACGCGCTGGCCGCGGGCGCGCAGGACTACCTCGTCAAGGGCAAGGTCGACCACGAACTGCTCCAGCGGGCCGTACGGTACGCGGTGCAGCGCAAGCAGTCCGAGCGGGCCAGCGCCGCCCTTCAGGTCGGCCGGCTCCGGGCACAGGAGAACGCCCGGCTGGAGCGGGGCCTGCTGCCCGAGCCGATCCTCGCCTCGCCGTCGGTGACGGCCACCAGCCGCTACTTCCCCGGCCGTGAACAGGCCCTGCTGGGCGGTGACTTCCTCGACGTCGTCCAGACCGAGGACGGCCAGGTCCACGCGGTCGTCGGGGACGTCAGCGGCCACGGTCCGGACGCCGCGGCGCTCGGCGTCTGCCTGCGCATCGCCTGGCGCGCGCTGACCCTCGGCGGCCACCGCGGCGCGCAGCTGCTGGACCTGCTGGAGCGGATGCACATCGCCGAACGCACCGGCAGCGACCTGTTCACCACCTGCACCCTCATCACCCTGGACCCGGCCCGCGGCCTGCTCACCCTCCATCTCGTCGGGCACCACGAGCCGCTGATCGTGACCTCCCGCGGACCCGAGGTCCTTGAGTCCAAGCACGGCATCGCGCTGGGCATCATCCCCGGCCTCGGCCAATGGCCCGCCACCACGGTGCCGCTGCCGCCGGACGGGAGTCTGATCGTGTACACCGACGGACTGATCGAGGGCTACGCCGGCGGTGACGACTCCCGCCTCGGGGTCGAGGGCGTCCTGGCCATCCTCGGCGAGACACGCTCCTACGGCACCGGCGAACAGCTCGATCACCTCATCGCCGAGGCACGCGCCCGCAACGCCGACCGCCACACGGACGACCTCGCCGTCCTGCGCATCGACTGGTGCGACATGCGCGGTCCCGAGCCCGGTGCCCGGGTGCCCGACCAGAACCGCGACCCGCGCGACGACGCCCGGCGGCAGCCGACCGACCGGTGACGCACGCGCCCTGACGGGGGAGCGCACCCGGGACCGCCCTCGCGGCCCGGCCGGCGTAGTACCGCGGTACCACCGTCGCCCGCCATTGCCCCCCGGGGTACCACGGATCGCGGCCGTCCGGCACCTAGCGTTGCAGGTGAGAGGACCGGACGGGTCCGGCGGCCCAGAGCGAGGGAGCGACGATGATCGAGGCGCAACAGCTGACGAAGCGGTACGGGGAGAAGACGGCCGTCGACGGCCTGGACTTCGTCGTGAAGCCCGGCACGGTCACCGGCTTCCTGGGCCCGAACGGCGCGGGGAAGTCCACCACCATGCGCATGATCGTCGGACTGGACGCGCCGACCGCCGGCACCGTCACCGTCAACGGACGCCACTACGCCGAGCACAGCGCGCCGCTCCAGGAGGTCGGCGCCCTGCTGGAGGCGAAGTCGATCCACCCGGGCCGCTCCGCCTTCGACCACCTGATGGCGCAGGCCCACACGCACGGGATTCCGCGCCGCCGCGTGGAGGAGGTCGTCGAGCTGACCGGCCTTCAGTCGGTGGCGAAGAAGCGCGCCGGCGCCTTCTCCCTCGGCATGGGCCAGCGGCTCGGCATCGCCGCCGCCCTGCTGGGCGACCCGGCCACCCTCATGCTGGACGAACCGGTCAACGGGCTGGACCCCGAAGGCGTGCTGTGGATCCGCAACCTGCTCACCCAGCTCGCGTCCGAGGGCCGTACCGTCTTCGTCTCCTCGCACCTGATGAGCGAGATGGCACTGGTCGCCGACCATCTGATCATCGTCGGCCGCGGGCGTCTGCTGGCCGACACCACGGTGCAGGAGCTGATCCGCCGCGGCGGCGGCGACACCGTCACGGTCGCCTCCGACCAGGCGGCCCGCCTGCGCGAGGTGCTGTCCGGACCGGGCGTCGAGATCACCGGCGCGATCGGCACGGAGGAGCTCCAGGTGACCGGCCTGTCCGCACGGGCCATCGGCCTCAAGGCCGCCGAGCACGGCATCGCGCTGTTCGAACTCAGCTCCCGGACGGTCTCGCTGGAGCAGGCCTTCATGGACCTGACCAGCGACGCCGTCGAGTACCACGGCACCACCACCGTCGAGACCCCCAGGAGCGTGGCATGACGACGCCGACCGTGACCGAGAGCTCCACGACCGCACCCGCTCCCGCACAGCCCGCCCGGCCGCAGTACAAGGTGACCGCACGCAGGGTGCTGCGCTCGGAGTGGGCCAAGCTCTGGTCCCTGCGCTCCACCTGGATCACCCTGGGCCTGGGCCTGCTGTTCCTCGTCGGCTTCGGCGTCATCGCGAGCGCGCACTACCACGCCGACTTCGCCGCGGGCCGGCCCCCGCGCCGGGACGACGCCAACGCCACCGCCCTCAGCCTCTCGCTGTTCGGCACCAACTTCGCCCAGTTGGCCCTGGGCGTCCTGGGCGTGCTGGTCTCCGCCGGCGAGTACTCCACCGGCATGATCCGCTCCACGCTCGCCGCGGTGCCCCGCCGCCTGCCGGTGCTGTGGGCGAAGGCGGCCGTGTTCGGCCTGGTCGCCCTGGTCGTGGCCACCGCGGGCGTCTTCGTCGCGTTCCCCGTCGGCAGCAGCCTGGTCTCCGACACCCCCGCGGCCCTCTCGCTCTCGCACGGGGGAGTGGTACGCAGCCTGCTGGGCGCCGGGCTCTACCTCGGCATCGTCGCGGTGATCGGCGTCGCGCTCGGCGCACTGCTGCGCTCGGTCGCCGGCGGCATCGCCGTCCTGGTCGCCTCGCTGATGCTGGTGCCCGGACTGGTCTCGCTGCTGCCCACCTCCTGGCAGGACGACATCAGCCCGTACCTGCCCAGCAACGCCGGTGAGTCGATGTTCGCCCTGACCCACGACGCGACGACGCTGGCCCCCGGCGCCGGAGGCCTGGTCTTCCTCGGCTGGACCGTGCTCGCGCTGGCGGGCGCCGCGTACCGTCTGGTGCGTACCGACGCCTGAGCC
>NZ_JBEOWS010000088.1:0-28642 GCF_040296125.1 Streptomyces sp. NPDC002265
TGCGGGCCCTGGCCGGCATCCCGGAGACGCCGGACTCGGGGGTGCGTACCGCCAGGACCTGGTTGACACCGATGTGGTTGCGTTCGAAGGACACCGCGGAGGCCGCCATGTACAGCCGCCAGACGCGGGCGCGGCCCGGCCCGGTCAGCTGGACCGCCCGGGCCCAGTCGGCCTCCAGGTTGGCCACCCACTCGCGCAGGGTGAGGGCGTAGTGCTCGCGGATCGACTCGACGTCACGCACCTCGAAACCGGCCCGTTCCAGCTGGGTGACGGTCATGCCGATCGGGGCGAGCTCGCCGTCCGGGAAGACGTAGGCGTCGATGAACTCGTCCACCTGGTAGGCCGATTCGTCATGGTGCGGGCGCCGGGCGATCTGGTGGTTGAGGAGCCGCCCGCCGGGCCGGAGCAGGGCGTGCAGGCTCTCGGCGTACTCCAGATAGCGTTCGGCGCCGACGTGTTCGGCCATGCCGATGGAGGAGATCGCGTCGTAGGGGCCGTCGCGGACGTCCCGGTAGTCCTGGACGCGGATCTCCACCCGGTCCGTCAGCCCCTCGTCGGCGACGCGCTTGCGGGCGTAGGTGGCCTGCTCCTGGGAGAGGGTGACGCCGACGACCCGCACCCCGTGCTCGCGGGCCGCGTGGACGGCCATGGAACCCCAGCCGCAGCCGACGTCGAGCAGGCGCATACCGGGCTTCAGGCCGAGCTTGCGGCAGACGAGTTCGAGCTTGTCGCGCTGGGCGTCCTGGAGCGTGCCGCCGCCGTCGTCCCAGTAGGCGCACGAGTAGACCATCGACGGGCCGAGGACCAGTCCGTAGAAGTCGTTGCCGACGTCGTAGTGGTGGCTGATGGCCCGGCGGTCGGTGCGCCGGGTGTGCAGGTGGCCGCGGGGCCTGCGGATCTCCTCCCTGGGCGGGGCGGGCGGCCAGGGGGGTCCGGCGAGTTCGACCAGGCCGCGGACGGCGGCGCGCACGTCCGGGTCGCGCAGGGCCTGGGCGAGGGTTCTGGCGTCGTCGCCGCGCTCCCAGAACAGGCCCGACAGCAGCACCAGGGCGGTGTACAGATCGCCCTCGATGTCCAGGTCCCCCGAGACCCAGGCGCGGGCCAGGCCCAACTCGCCCGGCTTGAACAGCAGTCGGCGCAGTGCGCGCCGGTTGCGCACGATCAGTGTCGGCGTGCCCGGCGGGCCCGCCTGCGAACCGTCCCAGGCGCGAACGCGCACCGGAAGCGGTACTCCCAGCAATTGTCCGAAAAGGCTCTCCAGCCGCAGCGCGGCGTCGGCCATGGCGCACACCTCCATGAAGGAATTGGCCCACCGGTTCGCTCAGAGCAACGATCGTGCACCATCGCGTCATTCCCCGGCCGTCACCATGCCGCGCCCCACGGATGGCGGTACGGGAATCCCGCGCCGGATCCGGACATGCCGAAGGGGCCGCCCGCACCACGGATGGCGGACGGCCCCTTCGGGGTGGATCAGTGACCGGAGGTCAGGCCTTCGCCTCGGTCTTCTCGGTCTTCGGCGCGGCTGCCACCGGGGCCGGCTTGGCGGCCTCGTAGAACTCCTCGCGCGGGGTCTCCAGCGCGCCGAGCGCGACGACCTCGCGCTTGAGGAACATCGCGAGCGTCCAGTCGGCGAAGACACGGATCTTGCGGTTCCAGGTCGGCATGGCCATACCGTGGTAGCCACGGTGCATGTACCAGGCGAGACGGCCCTTGAGCTTGATCTTCATCTTGCCCATGACGATCATCGCGACGCCCTTGTGGAGGCCGAGGCCCGCCACCGCGCCCTTGTTGGAGTGGGCGTACTCCTTCTGCGGGAAGCCCCGCATGCCGGCCACCACGTTGTCGCCGAGGACCTTCGCCTGACGCAGCGCGTGCTGGGCGTTCGGCGGGCACCAGGCGTTCTCCACACCGGCCTTGCGGGCGGCCATGTCCGGCACCTGGGCGTTGTCGCCCGCGGCCCAGATGTAGTCGGTGCCCTGGACCTGGAGGGTGGGCGCGCAGTCGACGTGGCCGCGCGGGCCCAGCGGCAGGCCGTAACGGGCCAGCGCCGGGTTCGGCTTGACGCCGGCCGTCCACACGATCGTGTTGGAGTCGACCTCGAGGCCGTTCTTCAGCACCACGTGGCCGTCGACGCAGGAGTCCATGGAGGTGGAGAGGTAGATCTCGACCCCGCGGCCCTCCAGGTGCGCCTTGCCGTACTGGCCGAGCTTGGGGCCGACCTCGGGAAGGATCTTGTCGGCGGCGTCGACGAGGATGAAGCGCATGTCCTCGCGGGACACCGTCTTGTAGTACTTGGCCGCGTCGCGGGCCATGTCCTCGACCTCACCGATGGTCTCCGCACCGGCGAAGCCGCCGCCGATGAAGACGAAGGTGAGCGCCTTGCGGCGGATCTCCTCGTCGGTGGTGGAGTCGGCCTTGTCGAGCTGCTCGAGGACGTGGTTGCGCAGGCCGATGGCCTCCTCGACGCCCTTCATGCCGATGCCCTGTTCGGCCAGGCCGGGGATCGGGAAGGTGCGGGAGACCGCGCCGAGGGCGACGACCAGGTAGTCGAAGGGCAGCTCGTACGCCTCGCCGACCAGCGGGGCGATCGTGGCGACCTTGCGGTCCTGATCGATGGTGGTGACCCGGCCGGTGAGGACCTCCGCCTTG
Organism: Streptomyces sp. NPDC002265; assembly: GCF_040296125.1. Lineage (NCBI taxonomy): Bacteria > Bacillati > Actinomycetota > Actinomycetes > Kitasatosporales > Streptomycetaceae > Streptomyces > Streptomyces sp. NPDC002265. The sequence continues at coordinate 2,650 of NZ_JBEOWS010000088.1, forward strand.
GGCAGCACGCGTCGCAGCGGGACGACGACGTGGCGCGGGGAGATGCTGCCGGCGGCGGTTTCGGGGAGGAAGGGCTGGTAGGTCATGTACGACCGGGGGTCGACGACCGTGACGGTCGCCTCGGCGTAGCGCATCTTCTTCTGGATACGCCGAGCTGCGTACAGGCCTACGTACCCACCGCCTACTACGAGGATCCTGGGACGCTCCGTGGTGCTCATGGCATCGAGTATCCACCCGCCCCCAGGGGGTCGCTCGTGCGCCCCTTCACAAGCTCCGACAGGGGGTGTGTTATCCTCCGCGACCCGAGTGATCCACATCATGGCGCGGAGCGGGAACCCGTGTATCCCAAAGGGCGTTGTCAATGCCGCGTGAGCTGCTCCTCCTGGCCGGAAGAGAGGCGTCCGGGACTCCGGAGGACGCGCGCCCGACACCTCCGCGAAACGTCCCCGCACGCCTCTTTTGAACATGTTCACACAGACGTGGGGACCCCGGAAGGGCCAACCGACCCCGTTCCGTACCCCGACAGGACCGAATTCCTTGTGAAGAACTTCACGAAGGTTTCCGGCGGGGACTCGCGGAGGGGCCCGACAGGATCCCTCCGCCGCGCTCAAACGCGCTTCCTGCCTGCTCAGCAGAGTGCTAGCCGGGCCCCGCGAGGGGCTTCCTGAACCGCTAGGCGATCGACCAGGCGATGCCGTCGAGGATGTCGTGCTCGCTCACCACGACCTCCTCGGCCCCGATCCGCTCCATGATCGAGAGCAGTACGAGGGCGCCCGCCCCGATCACGTCGACCCGGCCCGGGTGCATCGAGGGGATCGCCGCGCGCTCGGCGTGCGCGGAGCGCAGCAGCCGGTCGGTGATCTCGCGGACCCGGTCGTGGGAGACCCGGGAGTGGTGGATGGCCGCCGAGTCGTACGCGGGCAGGTCCTGCGCGATCGCCGACACGGTGGTGACGGAACCGGCCAGACCGACCAGGGTGTGCGCCCGGCGCAGCGGGACCGTCCGCTCGGCGAGGTCGAGGGCCGCCTCGATGTCGGCGCGCATCGCCGCGATCTGACCGGCCGTCGGCGGGTCGGTGATCTCCCCGTCCACGACCAGATGCCGTTCGGTCATCCGTACGCAGCCGACGTCGACCGAGCGCGCGGCGTCCACCTGCTCGCCGCCGACGACGAACTCGGTCGAGCCGCCGCCGATGTCCACCACCAGATAGGGCCGGGCCAGGTCCTCACGGCCCATCAGCTCCTTGGTGGCGCCGGTGAAGGAGAACGCGGCCTCCTGGTCGCCGGAGATGACCTCGGGCTCGACGCCGAGGATGTCCAGCACCCCGCGCACGAACTCGTCCCGGTTCTCGGCGTCCCGGGAGGCGGAGGTGGCGACGAAGCGCAGCCGCTCGGCACCGAACTCCTTGATGACGTCCGCGTATTCACGGCAGGCGGCGAAGGTGCGCGCCAGCGCCTCGGGGGCGAGCCGGCCGGTGCGGTCCACGCCCTGGCCGAGCCGGACGATGGTCATCCGGCGGTCCAGGTCGACGAGTTCGCCCGTCCCGGGGTCGGCGTCGGCCACCAGCAGCCGGATGGAGTTCGTGCCGCAGTCGATCGCGGCCACCCGGGTCACTGGTCGCCCTCCGCGGACTTCCCGCACTCCCCGGCCGGGACGACACAGGCGCCCTTGCGCCACCACTCCGGCAGCATCGCGAGCGCCTCGTCGCCGAGCGGGTTCACGCCCGGCCCGGCCGCCAGCGAGTGCGCGACCAGGACATGCAGGCACTTCACCCGGTCCGGCATGCCGCCCGCGCTCGGGAAGCCCGTCAGCTCCTCGATCTCGTCGCGCCGGCGGATGTAGTCCTCGTGCGCGCCGCGGTAGGCGGCGGCCAGTTCGGGGTCGGTCGCGAGCCGGTCGGTCATCTCCTTCATCACGCCGTTCGCCTCCAGCGTGCCGATCGCGGAGTTCGCCTTCGGGCACGTCAGGTAGTAGAGCGTCGGGAAGGGCGTGCCGTCGGGCAGCCGGGGGGCCGTCTCCACGACGTCCGGCTGGCCGCAGGGGCACCGGTGCGCGATGGCGCGCAGCCCGCGCGGCGGCCGCCCGAGCTGCTGCTTGAAGGCCTCGACGTCCGCGTCGGTGGGCTCGGTGCGAGGAGTGGTCGGCGGGGGCGTTTCCATCTGTCCTGAGCTTGTCTTTCTGCTATCCGTCATCGGTCGGAGGCGTCGGACTTGTCGACTCCGTCCCAGACGTTCGAGTACCAGGGGCGGCGCGCCGCCCCGCGGGCGGCCCGCGACTGCTTGACCGCGTCCGGGTCGATCACCACGTAACCGGTCTCGCCGGGCATCACGTAGTGCAGCCGCTGCCGGATCTGCTGCTCGGCGTACGCGTCGTCCTGCCAGCGTGCCTTGAGGTCGCGCAGTTCCTCCACGCGCTCCCTGGCCTGCTGCTTCTGCCGCTCCATGTCGGCGATCTCGGCGCGCTGCGAGACGTACTGCCTTATGGGGTATGCGAGGGCCACGACCAGCGAGCACAGCACGAGGGCGAGCAGCGCGGCCCGGCCGGTGAGGCGGGAGCGGCGGGCCTGCCGTCTGGTCTGGGAGCGGTAGACCCGGGCCGCGGTCTGCTCGCCGAGCACCCGCAGCCTGGTCGCGGTGGAGAAACGGTCCCGGTCCTTCACGGCCATCTGGCTCTTCGCCTCCCCTTCGCACCCGTTGTCACCCGCGCCGTCACACGCGTACGTCCCCGGACACGGTACGGGACCGAGTACGGGGACGTACGTACGACTGGCTCAGGCTTGACCCGGTAGGGCTCAGCCCTTGAAGCGCGGGAAGGCGCTGCGGCCGGCGTACACCGCGGCGTCGTCGAGGATCTCCTCGATGCGCAGCAGCTGGTTGTACTTGGCGACGCGGTCCGAGCGGGCCGGGGCACCGGTCTTGATCTGGCCGCAGTTCACGGCGACCGCGAGGTCGGCGATGGTGACGTCCTCGGTCTCGCCGGAGCGGTGGGACATCATGCACTTGAAGCCGTTGCGCTGGGCGAGCTCGACGGCGTCCAGGGTCTCGGTCAGCGAACCGATCTGGTTGACCTTGACGAGCAGGGCGTTGGCGGTGCCCTCCTCGATGCCGCGGGCCAGGCGCTCCGGGTTGGTGACGAAGAGGTCGTCGCCGACGATCTGGACCTTGTCGCCCAGCTGGTCGGTGATGATCTTCCAGCCGGCCCAGTCGTCCTCGAACAGCGGGTCCTCGATGGAGACCAGCGGGTACGCCGCCACGAGCTCGGCGTAGTACTCGGTCATCTCGGCGGCGGAGCGCTCCTTGCCCTCGAAGGTGTAGACGCCGTCCTTGTAGAACTCGGAGGCGGCGACGTCGAGGGCGAGGGCGATCTGCTCGCCGGGGGTGTAACCGGCCTCCTTGATGGCCTCGACGATGAGGTCGAGGGCGGCGCGGTTGGACTCCAGGTTCGGGGCGAAGCCGCCCTCGTCGCCGAGACCGGTGGACAGGCCCTTGGTCTTCAGCACCTTCTTGAGGGTGTGGTAGACCTCGGCACCCCAGCGCAGGGCCTCGGAGAAGGTCTCCGCGCCGATCGGGGCGATCATGAACTCCTGGATGTCCACGTTGGAGTCGGCGTGCGAGCCGCCGTTCAGGATGTTCATCATCGGAACGGGCAGCAGGTGCGCGTTCGGGCCGCCCAGGTAACGGAAGAGCGGGAGGTCGGACGCCTCGGAGGCGGCGTGCGCGACGGCGAGGGAGACGCCGAGGATGGCGTTCGCGCCGAGCGAGCCCTTGTTGTCGGTGGCGTCCAGGTCGAACATCGCCTGGTCGATCAGGCGCTGCTCGGTGGCGTCGTAGCCGACGAGCTCCGGACCGATCTGCTCGATGACGGCGAGGACGGCCTTCTCGACACCCTTGCCCTGGTAACGGTTGGGGTCACCGTCACGGAGCTCGATGGCCTCGAAGGCACCGGTGGAGGCGCCGGACGGAACGGCGGCACGACCCGTGCTGCCGTCGTCGAGGCCGACCTCGACCTCGACCGTGGGGTTGCCTCGGGAGTCCAGGATTTCCCGGGCTACGACGACGTCGATGGACGGCACGAGCATCTCCTTCTGGGATGTGACGCAAGCTACGCCGGGCCGGAGAGCCCGGTGGTGATGCGCAGGCCTGTGGTGGCCGCGCGGGACTGAGCCTAACCGTCCCGGGGCGATCAACCAGTCGTTGACCGCGTCATGGACGGAACCGAGAGTAAATTGTTTCCGAACGGAACAAAGCCGGTTCGACAAAAAACCCCGTCCCGGTGCGTACGGGGGAAGAACGCACCGGGACGGGGAGCCCGTGGGGACGGGGGACGGCCCTCACGTGGCCTCCACAATGAAGGACACGGCTGGGAGGCCGCCGTGGTTCAGCTACGAGCGCGCTGTCACTTCAGGTGCAGCTGCTGGCCGGGGTAGATGACGTCGGCGTTGGCGACGACACCCTTGTTCAGCTTGAACAGCGCCTGCCAGCCACCCTTGACCTGGTGCTTCTGGGCGATGCTGCTGAGCGTGTCACCCTTGACGACCTTGTACTCGCCGTCACCCTTGGCGACCTTCTGGCCGGCCGGGGTGGTGACGGTCGGGCGCTCGGCGGAGCGGGAGGCGGTCTGCGTCTCGGCCGCGCGGGTGGCGGTGCTCGGCGCGGGGGCGGCAGCGGCGTAGGGGGTGCGGGACAGGCCCTTGCCGCAGACCGGCCAGGCACCCTTGCCCTGGGAGGCGAGGACCTTCTCGGCGATGGTGATCTGCTGGGCCTTGGTGGCCAGGTTGGCCTGCGAGGCGTACTGCGTGCCGCCGTACGCGGCCCAGGTGGAGGCGGAGAACTGGACACCGCCGTAGTAGCCGTTGCCGGTGTTGATGGCCCAGTTGCCGCCGGACTCGCACTGGGCGACGACGTCCCACTCGGCGGCGGTGGCGGCGGAGGCGTTGCCGGCCGCGAACAGCGGGGCGGCGATGGCGACACCGGTGACACCGGCGAGCGCGGCGATGCGGGTGGCCTTGGACGGGCTGCGGTGCGTGCCCTTACCGGAAAACAGCATGGTGGATCCCCTCACCGACGCCTGCGAGGTGAGCTGTCGGGTTCGGGCCGGTTGAGTTGCCCGGCCACGCCCCTCACGGGACGCGGCTTCACCCCGAGCCGGCACCAGCTTCAACCGCTGGGCCCGGCGCTTACCTTGGGTCCCCCGCTCCTGCCGACGGCGCTTGACGCGACGAATGTTCCCGGGCAGCCGCTGGCAGGATTCGGCGTTGCGGCAGCCGGTGCCCGCTGTGGCGAGCGGTCTCGACCGTAGACACGCGATCCGGGTATTTCCAAAGACGATCAGGGCTTCTGAGACTCATCCCACAGTTTCACCAAAACGGACATTTAGCGGTGAAATGGGGCGTCAACTCTCGCCGCTTTACGCCCGTTTAGGCAGGTGCCTCCCCGGCCTGACCGGGCAAGACACGGTCCTGGCCGGCACCACCCGCCCCCTGCCCACCGCGTCGTCCGTCGCGGGAATGCGGAGGGCCGGTCCGGAGGTGGCGGACCACCCCGGCGGGCGGGTCAGGAACCGTAGGCGGTCGAGGCGTGCCGGCCGATGAAGGACAGGTCGGCGTCGGCGGAGGGCGTGTCCTCGTCGGCGCTGGCGCCGCGGTGGCGGCCGGTGCCGGTCAGGTCACCCGTGTCGACCAGGCCCGAAGCGCCGATGGCCTGCCGGGAGTTGGCGGAATCATCCACCTTTGCATCGCTTGCGGAGGAATCGTCACCCTGAGCATCACTCGTGGCGGTATCGGCGCCATTGTCCGTCTTGTCCGTCGCGCTCGTGGAGGGGGCGGCGGTGGAGGCCGTACCGGAAGGCAGGGCGGAGGGGTCGGCGGACGCGGTGCCGGCGGCGGGCGTCGCGGACGGGTCGGTGGAGGCTCCGGCGGAGGAGTCGGGCAGGCCGAGCACGTCCGGCACCGAGGTCGAACCGCTCGCGTCGGACGCGCCGCTCGCGGAGTCGCCCGCCACACCCGTGTCGATGACGGACGTCGCGGAGTCCTGGGCGAGCCCCGAGGTGAGTCCGCACGTGGACCAGGCACCGGCACCCTGGGCGGCGAGGATCTTCTCGGCGACGGCTATCTGCTGGGACCGGCTGGCCAGATCGGCCCTGGCGGCGTAGTCGAGACCGCCGTACTGCTCCCAGTCCGCCTGGGTCAGATGCAGGCCGCCGAAGTGCCCGTCACCGCTGTCGGCACTCCAGGAGCCGCCGGTCTCGCACTGCGCGACCTGGTCCCAGGTGCTGCCCTCGGCCGCGCTCGCGCCGCCTGCGCCCAGCAGCGGGATGGCGATGGCGGAACCTGCCACTCCGGCCGCGACGAGCAGGGCCGGGGCCTGGCGGGGACGACGGTGACGACCGTTTCCGGAGAGCATGCGGAAACCTTTCGTACGACAGCGGTGACCGACACGGCGTGAGGCTGCGCCGTGTTGATGATTGAACGTATCGGCACACGATCACTTGTCACAAGTTCATGCCACGGAGATCACGCGCAGATCACAATGTTGACGGTGCGTCACCCCGGTACGGAACCCTCACGACTGCCGCCAATCGGTCAGACCGCCGTGAACTCCACAGGCAGGGCACGCAGCCCGCGCATGATGAGCCCACCACGCCATCTCAAGTCCGCTGGTTCCACGGCGAGTTGCAGGTCGGGGAGCCGGGTGAGCAGCGTGGTGAGCGCGGTGCGTCCCTCCAGCCGGGCCAGCGGCGCACCCAGGCAATAGTGGATTCCATGGCCGTAACCGAGGTGTTGGTTGTCACTGCGAGTGAGGTCGAGCACATCGGGATCGGTGAACCGCTCCGGGTCCCGGTCCGCGGCCGCCAGGACGACGAGGACGGGGTCCCCGGGGGCGATGTCCTGGCCGCCGATGGTCAGCGGCCCGGTCGCGAACCGCCAGGTCGCCAGCTCCACCGGCCCGTCGAAACGCAGGAGTTCCTCGATGCCGGTCTCCATCAGTGCGGATTCGCCCGCGGCCAGGGACGACTGGAGGCGCTCGCGCTGAGCGGGATGGGTCAGCAGGGCGTACATACCGTTGCCGATGAGGTTGACCGTGGTCTCGAACCCGGCGAACAGCAGGATGAACGCCATGGCGGCGGCCTCGTTCTCGGTGAGGTGCTCGCCGTGGTCGGAGGCGCGGATGAGACCGGAGATGAGGTCCTCGCCGGGTGCGGCGGTCTCGGGCAGCGCCTCCCGCTTGCGGTGGATGAGCTCGGCGAGATAGCCGCGCATCTTCTTCACCGACCGTGCGACCCCGCCCCGCGGCCCGCCGCCGTGCCGGATCATCATGCCCGCCCAGTCCCGGAAGTCGTCCTGGTCCTCGCGAGGTACGCCGAGCAGGTCGCAGATGGCGTAGATGGGCAGCGGGAAGGCGAACTCGTGGATGAGGTCGGCGGAGCCCCGATCGGCGAAGCCGTCGATCAGCCGGTCGGTCAGCTCCTGCACGCGCGGCGCGAACTCCGCGACCCGGCGCGGGGTGAACGCCGTGCTGACCAGCCGCCGGAGCCTGGTGTGGTCCGGCGGGTCGATGTTGAGCAGATGGGTCATCAGCTCGGCCTTGCGTTCACCGGGGATGCCGGTCTTGCCCTTGGCGTGCGCGGGCTCGTCGTGGTGCGCGGGGTTCTTGCTCAGCCGCTGGTCGGCGAGGGCCTGCCGGGCGTCCGCGTACCGGGTGACCAGCCAGGCCTCGACCCCGCTGGGCAGCCGGGTGCGGTGCACGGGGGCGTGCTCGCGCAGCCAGGCGTAGGCCGGATACGGATCGGCGGCGAACTCCCAGGTGAAGAGATCGGGGGCGGGGCGGTCGGGCACGGGTACGGGGTCGCCGGGGGCGGGCTGGTTGGTCACGCCCCGACGTTAGCTGGCTTTCATCGTTCGGCCTGCGGGGCCGTCAGCTCGCGCAGCCGGCGCTGCGCCTCCTCGTGGCCGCTCTCGGCCGCCGTCCGCAGCCAGTGCTCGGCCAGGACCAGATGGGCCCGGCCGAGCAGGTGGGTCACGTGTGCGTGCGGGGCGTCCGCGACCGCCGCCCGCAGATACGGCAGGGCCTGCTCGGCCTTCCCCTGCCCGAGGAGCAGTTCCCCCACCCGCGCCGCCAGGTCCGTACGCCCGGCGTCGGCCGCCTTGCGGAACCACTCCAGCGCGGTGGCCTCGTCCTCGACGTCCGCACCCAGCTCGCCCAGGAGGTGCATGGCCTCGGTGTCCCCCGCTTCGGCTCTCGGGGCGAAGACGGCGTGGGCGGTCCTGCGGACGTCGTGGTGCGCGTCGGCGTCGTGGCGCGTCCCCTCCAGCGCGCAGCGCCAGAGGGCCGCGCGCACCGGCGCCGACGTCCGCCGCGCCTGCGCGACCAGCGATCCGTACGGCCGCCACGCCGCCGCCTCGCCCTCCCCCGCGCCCGGCCCCGGGACGGGCACCAGCAGCCCGGCCACTCCGTGCCGCGGTGTGGCCGCCCAGGCCGTCGCCTCCTGGAAGGACTCCCCGCCCGGCCGCCTTCTGCCGTAGCACGAGGCCGCCTCCCTCAGCAGGCGGTCCGGCATGCCTCCGGTGACTCCGCAGCGCGCGAGGTCGACGGCCGCCCGGACCAGCAGGTGCCCGTACGGATGGCGGCTGTTGGACCACCCGGAGCTGTGCCACAGGTCTTCGAGCTCGGGGCCGAGTGCGAGGAACTGGGTGACGCCCTCGTCGGACCACTCCCACGCGTCGGCGAGCCGGTCGTCGTCGCGGTGCCCGGCCAGCCGGGCGAGCTCGTCCTCGCTCCACCAGGAACGCACGCGCGCCACCCGCGCCCGGGCCAGCAGCTTGGACGCGGGTCCGTCGCCGAAGCGGTGTTCCTCGTAGACCTCGTCGCGCAGGGTGGCCACCACGGGGACGCGCAGTGCGGAGAGCCGGCCCAGCAGTCCCAGGTTCAGGCCGTGTTCGCCGAGGTGGTCCTCCAGCTGGTCGAGCCACAGGACATGGCGGCCGGCCCGGCCGTGCAGCGCCTCCGGCAGACCGCGCAGATCCGTACCGGGAGCGGGCGCGAAGACCCGGCCGGAGTGCCCGACGGCGTGGGCCGCGGCGGACCAGGCCGTGCGTGACTTGCCGGACAGCGGGCCGCCGGTGACGACCAGAAGGTCGTCCCGCTCGTGCCAGCCGCGCAGCCCGGCGTCGATGTCCCGTTCCACATAGGCCGGAAGACGCGCGAGGTCCGCGCCGCCCGGCCGCCGCGTGGGCCGCACGCCCAGGGTGACCGGGTCGATCTCGTCGGGCGTCGGCCAGCGGCCTGGGTCGGGGAGCGCGGCGCCGGGGTGGTTGACGTAGGTGTGCTGGCTCCCCACGACCGGCCCGTGGAAGGAGCCCTGCCGGAAGTCGACGTGGTCCCCCGCGACGCCCGGCCGGTCGGCCGGCTCCCCGGGTGCCCCGGGCTTCTCGGCGGGAGGCGGGACGACCTTGTCGCGCTCGAGGATGCGTCCGGTGACGCGGGCCGCCCGGTCGGCGGTACGGCGGGCCTCAGCGGGTTCGGAGAACCGGCCGACCAGGGCCGCGAGCCCGCCCGCCGCCTCGTGGTCGGCCGAGTTCGTCAGCACATCGAGAAAAACGCCCGCCCACCGCGTATTGGAGTACGACAGCCTGCTCGCCGGACCCCGCAGCAGCTCGGATTGATCGGCCCACCCCGCCCGCTCGAACCATGTCGCGAACGCCTCGCGCACCAGTGCCGCCTCGCCCGACCGGTGCAACCCGGCGACCAGCGTCCGCGCCCCTCTGGCCGCCAGGTCCTCCAACTCCCGTTCCACCCAAGCCCCCTGGCCCCTCGACCGTCCCTGAGCCAACCGTACTGACCCCGGTGGCCGTCATCGCACGGCTCGGCCGAAGGTCAGTCCTCCGCGGCCCGGATCGCGTCCCGGTACGCCCGCGCCGCCGCTCTCAGCGCCGCCTCCGGGTCGACGCCCCCCGACTCGGCCCGCACCGCCAGGGCCAGCAGTTCGTAGCCGATGCCTTCGCCCTGCGGGACCGGGACGTCCAGGCCGGCCGTGCGGGCGCGGGAGGCCAGCTTGGCGGCGAGGGCCAGGCCGGGCTGGTGCACGGGGATGCCCTCGGTGACGGAGGTGCGCCGCTTCTCCTCGGCCTTGGTCCGCAGCCAGTGCTCCTTGACCTCCTCGGGGGTGGTGGCGGTCTCGTCGCCGAAGACGTGCGGGTGGCGGTGGATGAGCTTGGCGACGATGCCCGCGGCCACGTCGTCGACGGAGAAGGGGGCCTCGGGGTCCTCCTCCGCGATACGGGCATGGAAGACGACCTGGAGGAGGACGTCGCCGAGCTCCTCGCGCAGCTCGTCCCGGTCGCCGTCCTCGATCGCCTCGACGAGCTCGTACGCCTCCTCGATGCCGTACTTAGCCAGGCCCTTGTGGGTCTGCCGGGACGACCACGGACACGCGACGCGGATGCGGTCCATGACCTGGACGAGGTCGAGGAGGCGGGCGCCGGGGAGGTCGTAGGAGGCGGGGAGCAGCTCCAGTTCCGGCATCGCGACGCGGCCGGAGCCGGCCAGCCTGGCGAGGCCGTCCGTCAGCGCCGGTTCGCCCTCGGCGGTGGCCACGACCACCACCGTGTGACCGCCCGCGCAGAGGTCGACCAGGTCCTCCGCGGCCGGGGACGCCTCGTCGACGGCTATCCCCGCCTCGCGCAGATACGGCAGCTGCGGGTGGGCCGCGTCCGCGCACAGCACGCGGTCGGCCGCGCGCAGCGCCTGCCAGGCGGGCCAGGACAGCAGGCCCGGGGCGACCCGGTGGCTGGTGGTGAGCAGGACGACGCGGCCGGTGGCGGCTTCGGGGCTGGCTGTGTTCACCCCTCGAACGTAACGCACGGCACCGACAGCCCCGGGGGTCGTCCCCCGGCGGTGCGGACCCGCCGCGTACCCGTCACGCCGTCTGCTGCGAACCCGCCGCCGCGACCTCCCGTACCCACGGGGTCTTCGCGTCGACGCGGCTGACCTTCTGGGCGTCCCAGTCGCCGTAGCGCGGGTTGAGGTCGACGTGCAGTTCCTTGGACGCCGCGGACAGAGCCTTCCAGAAGGCCGGCTGGCTGGTCTCGGTGCCGAGGTGGGCGGCGAGCTTCTGCGCCTGGAGCTGGAGGCGGAGGTTGTCGTCGAGGCGCTGCGGCGGGACGTCGTACTGCTGGAGCCAGGCCGCCTCCAGCCCCGCGGCGCCGCCCGCCTGCTGCTCCAGGCCCGCGCGCATCTGCTGGATCTCGTTGCGGGTGACGGTGACGCCCGCGTCCTGGGCGGCCCGCTGGAGGACCCGGTCCAGGACCATGCCGTGCAGGGTGTCGCGGGTGAGGCTGCCGGTGCCGGCGACGACGCGCGCGTACTGCGCCTCGTCCGGCACCGACGCGCGCTGTGCGTCGCGCACCTCCTGCACCCTGCTCTCCAGCTGTGACACGGTGATCCGCTGGTCGCCGACGACGGCCGCGGCACCGGGATGCGCGTCGTTTCCGCAGGCGGCGAGGAGCGGGGCCGCGGCGACGAGCGCGGCGGACAGGACGAGCGCGGTGCGACGGCGGCGGTGCAAGGAAACCTCCCGAGGAGATTGTGCGACGGTGCACAAAGTCTTGCGGTGATCGATGTTAGGCAGTGGCCAGGCTCTGGCCAACCCATTCGACCAACGATTCACCGGGACTTCGGGCACCGCCTCGCCGCCGCCGCACCCCCGCCGTGTGAACAGCCGTGCGAACGGCTGCGCGGGCGGTTGTCCGGGCAGCCGTGCCGGCGGCCGGGCGGACGCTCAGCCGGTGATGGCCACCGGGCCGTCCCAGGCGTCCCGGTCCACGGTGATCGTGACGCCGCCGATGGTCTCCTTGCTGTTGACCATGTACTGGTGGCCCCGGCTGTGGTTCGTCCACTGGCTCGCGCCGAACGGCCAGTCGCTGGTGGTGGTGTTCGTCTTGTCCCACAGGGCGTACCACATGTTGCCCGGCAGGTCCGTCTTGTCGGCGGCGTTCGCGATCGCCTTCGCGCTGGAGCTGGTGAAGCCGTAGTAGCCGGAGCGGTACGTCTTGGCGCGCAGGGCCTTGTCGAAGGCGCGTACGTACGTCAGGACGGCGTCGTTGCACGCCTTGTTCGTGATGTCGTACGACTCCATGTCGAGGTAGACCGGGCTGCCGGCCTTCATCCCGAGGGCGGAGGCCTTGGCGACGGCGTCGGCGGCGTCGCTCGCGCCGAGCGAGGCGGCGGTGGCGGCGCTGATCTTCTCGGGGCTGGACCCGGTCTGGCAGGGCGGCTGGGCGCCCACGTAGAGCGGGATGAGCTTCCAGCCGAGGGTGCTGACCGACTTCACCCAGGACGCCGTGAGGTTGGCCTGGGCGCAGCCGCGGTTCTTGCCTCCGATGTACACGGCGGCCGCACCGTAGAAGCCGGTGTGCCAGGCCTTCATCGCGGACAGGGAGGGCGCGGCGCAGGTGTCGAAGGCGCGGCCGGTGAAGGTCTTCTGCGCGGGCCAGGTGGTGGCGGCCATCGAGGTCTGCGCGGCGATGCCGGCCCCGGCGACGACGGCGGCCCCTGCCACCCCCCACGTGACGTACCTGCGCTTGCGGGACAGCCGATGGCTGGACATGTGTGACCCCACCCCTGGTTGGCCGGCAGTGCCGGCGAGTTGTGCGACGACCGCGCACGCGCCGCGGTACGGAAGCACGTGTAACGCGAAACGGATCGCAACTTAACCGGTGCGCATCCTTGTTCGGGAAAGCGCGCCCCTAGGCACTCACAATATTCCTTCAGGGCACAGCAAAATCTGTCGGCCCGGGCTACCCGCGCATCTGCCCCAGCCACTGCAGCGTCCGCCGGATCTCGGCCGCGAGCGGATGCCCGGGGCCGCGCAGCCGCTCCACGTCGAGCAGCAGCCGGGCCAGCGTGTCGTGGGCGGCGGCGCGGTCGCCGAGCGCCAGCAGCAGGTGCCCGATGCGGCGGCGGACGTCGAAGGCCGACTCCGGGTCCCCGGCGACGTACTGGTTCTCGTAGTACGGCAGCAGGGCGCGGTACTCCGCCAGCGCCGCCGCCGGTTCGCCCAGCTGCTCCAGGCACTGCGCGGACTCGTGGCGGTAGCGCAGGGACTGGGGGTCGGCCTGGCCGGCCTCGGCGGCGCGTTCGTCCGCGAGGCGGCGCAGTTCGGGCAGCGCGCGCCGGTACTGGCCGTCGTCCATGAGCGTCGCCGCGTACTGCTTGCGCAGGGTGCGCACGACCGGGGAGTGCTCGCCGTGCTGCTGGGCGGCGGCGGGCAGGATCGCACCGAGGATGTCGACGGCCTGGGTGATGCGGCCCTCGCCGAGGAGTCGCTTGACCTCGTCGACGGCACCGGCGACGTCGGGCTTCTCGGCGACCGGCGCGACGGGGGCGGGCTGCGGGGCGGGGGTGCGGGCCCGGTCCGGCCAGGGAGCGTGCGGGCGCAGGAACGGGCGCGTGGGGTCGAGCGGCGCCCCGGTGGGCATCCCGCGCGCGGGCAGCAGCAGCGCCAGGTGCTCGTACACCTCCTGCGCGGAGGCGGGACGGTGCTGCGGGTCCTTCGCGAGCAGGCGCAGGACCAGGCTCTCCAGTGCCTCCGGCACCTCCGGGCGCAGCCTGCGCACCGGCAGCGGCGGCTCGTACAGGTGCCGGTGCAGCACCCCGAGCGCCGTCGAGCCCGCGAACGGCACCTGACCGCTGAGGAGTTCGTGCATCAGCACACCGAGCGCGTACAGGTCGGTGTACGGGCCGACCGCGCCGCCCATCGCCTGCTCGGGTGCCATGTACGCGGGCGAGCCGATGGGCGAACCGGTGTGCGTGAGACGGGTGGTGTCGGTGTCCATGACGGAGGCGACACCGAGGTCGAGGACGGTGACCGTGCCGTCCTGCTTCACCATCACATTGCGCGGCTTGAGGTCGCGGTGGATGATCGGCACCGCGTGGACGGCGCTCAGCACCGCGCACAGCTGCGCGGCGACCGCGACCGTCCACTGCCACGGGTACGGGTCGTGCTCGGCGAGGTGGTCGGAGAGGTCGGCCCCGTCGACGTACTGCATGACGAGGAACAGCTCCTCGCCCTCGCTGCCCGCGTCGTGCACGGTGACCAGGCCGGGGTGGTCGACCTGGGCGGTCACCCGGCACTCGCGCACGAAGCGGCGGCGCAGTTCGTCCGCCTCCTGGCCCGCGACCTTGTCGGGGCGCAGCAGCTTCACCGCGACCCGCCGGTCCAGCCGCCGGTCGTAGGCCGTCCAGACCTGGCCCATGCCGCCCTGTCCGATGAGCGTGGCCAGTTCGTACCGGTCGGCGACGACGCGGCCTGTCGTCGCGGTCACCGGCCGCCCTCGGGCCGGCCGTCCCGCGGGTCCTCGTGCTTGCGCAGATAGTCGCTGAGCTCGTCGAGCTCGGCGCGCACCTGGTCGATGCGGGCGGGCGCGGGCCGCTGCGGCGGCGGGGTCTGCGACAGCGGCGGCTGCGGCACGGGCGTCTGGGGCACGGGCGTCTGCTGCGGCATGGGCGTCTGGGGCATGGGCGGATTCGGTATGTACGCCTGGGCCACGGGGGGCCCGGGCGGGACGGGCGTGCTCGCGTACGGCGAGACGGGCGGCACCGGATGCGGGTAGCCGTACGGCACCTGGACGGTCTGCGCGTGCGGCGGCGCATAGCCCCCGAAGCGGCGCGCGGCCTGGCCCATCCGGATGTCGGTCACCAGGTAGTAGGCGGCGCTGCCGGCGCCGAGGATCAGCACCACGGCCAGCGCGACATCGCTCCTGACGTCGGTCTCCGGCACGCTGCCGACGACCGCCAGGGCGCCGATGGACAGCGGCAGGGACACCCAGGCCGCCGTCCAGTCGAACCACCGCCCGCGCAGGATCGCCACCCGGAACAGCGGGACACAGGCGAGCAGACCGCACGACAGGATCCCGGCTGCCGCGAGCAGCACGCGCACGATGACGACGGTACCCGCGCTGCGGGTGGGCGGCGGCGCGCCGTGGCCGTACATGACTGCTCCCGGGCCTGGTTCGATATCGGAGTTCGAGCGTATAGGCCGACGCGGACAACCGGTCCCGGGTTGTGCCGAACCGTTGTCATGCTGATCACTTCGTAAGACTTCGCAGGCCCTCGGGGCTCAGCCCGGGGCCACCGTGCCGTCCGTCAGCCCGTCGTACATACCGCGTACGAGCTCGTCCCCCAGCCGGCCCGCGTACCGCAGCGCCCGCTCGAACTCGTCGAGCGCGCGGAACCTGGCGCCGTAGCGCCGCTGTTCGTCCAGCGGGAGCCGGGGCAGCTGAAGCCGGCGCACGTCGAGCCGGGTGGCGGTGGACGCGTAGCTGCTGGCCTGGCGGTTGTTGGCGGTACCCCGCAGGAACCCGGCGAGGAACCACGGATCGAGCGCGGCCGGATCGGGGCGCAGCAGCACGAGGTTGCGCCCCAGCGCGGCGCCCGCCGTCCCGCCGTCGACCACCCGGGCCACCGAGCCGCCGCCGAGCACCGGCACGACCACGTCGCCCGCCTCGGTCAGGACGGCCTCCTCCTCGCTCTCGGGCAGCGTCCCCGAGGGGCCTGTCCCGGCGAGCACGTCGTGGTCGGTGAGGACGGGCGTGCGTGCGGGACCGCCGGTTCCGCCCGTGCGCAGCACCAGGGCGCCCCCGCGGGCGAGTTCACCGACGGTGGTGAGCGGCCAGCGGGCGGGCGGTGCGGTCACGGCGGGCGGCGGGGTGAGACCGGTGGTCAGCCGCAGCGTCTCGCCGAGGCGCTCGCGCACGGCCGTGAGCTGCTCACCGCCGTCGGCCGCCGTCGGGGGCGGCAGGTGGCGGGCCGGGGCCAGGTCGACGTCGTCGTCGAGGAGTTCGATGACGGGCACGGACCGTGCCAGGCCGGGCCGTTCCGTGAGGGTGCCGTCCCGGTCGTGGGCCCGCCAGGCTTCGAGCACGGCTTCCTTGACGGCCTGCCAGTCGGGCCCGCCGCGCCCCTCGCCGGCGAACTGCCCGGCATCGGCGAGCAGCACCTCGGGCTGGCCGGGCGCCTTCTCGGGCCGGCGCAGCACCCACAGGTGCAGCGCGATGTTGTGCGGGGGTGCCGCGCCGACCGGCAGGGCGACGACGGCCCGCAGGGCGCCCCGGCGCAGCAGGTCGGCGCGGATGCGGCGGCCGGAGCGGCGGGAGGCGGCGGCGGGCGGCATGAGCAGGACGGCGGTGCCGCCGTCCCGCAGCCGGGCGAGCGCGTGCTGCACCCAGGCCAGCTCGGACTCGGCGCGGGCCGGGAAGCCGTACTCCCAGCGGGGGTCGTAGGCGAGTTCGTCGTGGCCCCAGTTGCGTTCGTTGAACGGGGGGTGGCACAGGACGGTGTCGGCGCGCAGGTGCGGCCAGGCGTCCGCGCGCAGGGTGTCGCCGACGGCAGCGCGCACGGTGGCCCGGCCGTGCAGGGCGAGCCGGAGCGCGGTGAGCGCGGCGAGTTCGGGTGCGCTGTCCTGGCCGTAGAGCTCCTGGCCGGGGCGGGGGTCGAGGGCGCGCAGCAGGGCGCCGGTGCCGCAGGCCGGGTCCAGGACGGTGCGGGCGGGGCCCGCGAGGTCGGCCATGAGGCGGGCCAGCTCGGTGGGGGTGAGCGTGTACTGGCGCGGGTTGGCGTCCAGGTGCCGCCCGAACAGGAACTCGAAGGTCTGACGGGCGCCCAGGTCGGCGGCGAGCTCGGCCACCCCGCGCAGGAGCGGGGCGGAGGGGAGGAGCTGAGGGCTGGTCGGGATGTGGACCGCGGGGGTGGTGGCAGTGGCGGGGGAGGCGGTCGGGGTGGGGGTGGCGTGAACCGCCGGGGTGACGGGGGCGGGCGGGACGGTCCACTCCCCCGGGACCGGCTCCGGAGTGTTCACAGCGGGCGGTCGGTTCACAGCCACCGGAGTCGCCGCGCCCCCATGAGCGTGAACACCACGCCCGCTCGCGGCCGAGGCGCCGAACCGTGGGGTGATCACCTGATCCAGCGCGGCCGGCAGCAGCGCGGCGAGGCGCTCGTCGGAGCCCGCGCTCATCTCCAGCCAGACCGTCGGCCGGTCATGGATGAGCAGCAGGACACAGCCGGCGTGGACGAGCGCGGTGACGGGACCCTCGGGGTGTCCGGCCAGTTGCTGCCAGACCCGCTCCCGCAGCGGCACTTCGGCAAGTTTTCCCTGGTGGCGCAGCCAGGCCTCGACGTCCGCGAGCGCGAACGACGGGCTGGTCTCCGTGCCGCCGACGGGCTTGGGGAAGTCGGCGTGCCGACGGCGCCAGTTGCTCACGGCCGCACGGCCGACGCCGGCGAGCCGGGCGATCCCGGCAGCGGTCACCTCAGTCGCGTTGTCCTGCACCCGCGTCGCTCCCCTCGTCCCGCTCGCTCATGCGTGGCGTCGAGCATACCGACGCAGGCAAGATCTACCCATTCACGGCGTGTACGCAAGAGAACTTGTGAACCGTGTTGACTCGGTTCACAAGCTCTGGTCTTATTGACCCAGCGAACGAGCGGCCCCATCAAGGCGGCCGCCACGCCAGGGGAGGGGACAGCCATGGGGATGAAGGGCAAGGTCGCGCTGGGCGCCGTGGTGGGGATCGTCGTCATCGGTGTCGTCTCGGCGAACGCCGGCGACAACGGTGCCGACGGCACGGGCAACACCGCCGACAAGGGCTCTTCGACGTCCGCGGCGCAGCAGCCCGGCAGCAAGAAGAAGGACAGCGGCGGCGGCAAGGCCGAGGCGTCCGGGAAGAAGAAGGCCGCGTTCGAGGGGGACGGCGAGTTCCGGGTCGGCTCGGACATCAAACCCGGCACCTACCGCACCACCGGCAACGCCGACGGCATGTGCTACTGGGAGCGCGCCAAGGACGCCTCGGGCGAGATGGACTCGATCCTGGCCAACGACAACGTCACCGGCACCAGTTACGTCACCGTCAAGGCCACCGACAAGCTCTTCAAGTCCACCGGCTGCAAGGACTGGGAGGCCGTCGCCGACGGCCGGGCCGAGAGATCCTCCGCCACCGGCATGGACGGCGACGGCGGCATGTTCGCGGTCGGCCCGGACATCGCCCCCGGCACCTACCGGTCCACCGGCAACGCCGACGACTCCTGCTACTGGGAGCGCACCAAGGACGCCGACCACGGCCTCGACTCGATCGTCGCGAACAACAACGTCACCGGCACGGCCGTCGTCACGATCAGCGCCAAGGACGCCTACTTCAAGACGTCCGGCTGCGGGGACTGGAAGAAGTCCGGCTGAGCCAAATGCGGTCGGGCCGCCATCGACCGCACCTCATCCGGAACACCGGAGCACCGGGTGCACCCCCCGCATGCCGGGACTCTCCCGCAGGACCGCCCCACCCCGAAGTCGACCGGTCCCCCACCGGGGCCGTACCCGGACCCACAGCGATCGCCGTGCGTCCCCGTCACCTTCCCTCCGACCGACATACTCAAGGAATCCCCCATGCCTCTCACGTCCCGCTTCGCCAAGACGCTCGCCGTCGTGGCGCTCCCGCTGGCCCTCGCCGCCTGCTCCTCCGGCTCCACCGACTCCTCCTCCCACACCTCCGCCGCGTCGCAGGACAAGCCGGCGAAGGACCCCAACGCCGGACTGATGACGGGCACTCAGCTGAAGAAGGCCCTCGCGCCCGCATCCGCCTTCCCGTCCCACCTCACCGCCGTCAAGGACGGCTTCGCCGACAGCGGCAGCGAGTTCGTGTCCCCGCAGAGCCGGAGCACGGCGAAGCCCGACTGCTCCAAGTTCGAGAACAGCACCTGGCTCGACGTGTCCGGCTACAAGGGCGGCGTGTCCTTCGCGCAGGGCGACTACGCCAACCAGGACCAGACCGAGGAGATGACCCAGGAACTCGACGCGTTCCAGGGCACGACCGCGACCGACGTCATGAAGAACGTGCAGGCCGCCGCCACCGCATGCGCCGCGTTCACGGACCTCGACGACCACTCCAAGGTCGAACTCGCCGGCCGCGCCACGCCCGGACTCGGTGACGAGGCCTACACCATCACCGTCACCAGTGGCCACTGGGAGAGCGGCACCACCCTGATCGCCGTCCGCGTGGGCAGCACCGTGGCCACCGTGATGTCGAGCGCCGGCAGCGACAACGGCGCCGCCAACGCCGCCAAGCTGGCGGGGAACCTCGCGGACTCGCTCAAGGCAGCCACCACGTCCTGACCGCCGGGCCGACGGGGGAGGGGGAAGCCACGGAGCGCACGCGTCACGCGTGCGCTCCGTCGGCTTTTCCGCGTGAACCCCGAAGCGGGCCTCAGTCCGCGCGGAAACGCGCCGGCGCCTCGGTCGGGTTGCCTCCCGTGGGGAGCTTCCGGTCCGGGCAGCCGGAGAGGACCTTCTGCGTACGGGCCGACGCATCACAGTCACCCAAGTGGCGCGGGAGGCCCGGGCCCTGGACCAAGAGCTGTCGGAGTCCAAGGACCGGATCACTGCCCTGGAGAGCCGACTGCGCGAGGCGGAGGACAATCCCACTGCTGCTCAGTCGGTGTCCGTCGCGGCCAGCACCGCCAGCCGTCGGCGTTCCGAAGTGACCGCGGCGAGGCCGACGTCCCAAGCCACGCGCTCGAACCATGTGGTCTCGGCGCCGAAGCCGTACCAGGTGCACTCTCGTACGCGCGCCTCGGCCTCCTCCGCCTGGCCGCCCTCTGCGGCCCCGGAGAGAGCGGCCAGGGACCGCCACGCGGCCAGCCGGCCGTAGGCTCCGCGAACGCCGGAGTTGTAGGCCCCTCCCGTGGAGGCGGCGGCGAACAGCAGCTGCCAGGCGTGGTCCGGTGGGCAGGCGGCGGCCGAGAAGGCGGTCTTTCTCCCCGCGCCCTTCAGACACTCCAGGCCCAGCGCCAGCAGCATGCTCGGCACCGACTCGGCCCCCAGAGGAGATTCGAGATCGAACAAGCGCGCCTCGATCCGTCCGTTCGACTCCTCGGCCCAGTTCGCCACAGCCGTGCCGATGCGCTGGGCGATGACCGGGGTCGTCGTCTCCCGGGCCGCAGGAACGTGTGCCCCGGCACCGGTCGTCACCGGGCGGTTCGCCGGGCGACCGTACGGCATCGAGTGGCTGCCACCGCGAGCGCAGTAGCTGGGCAGATCCGGGCGTCCTTCCACTTCGGACAGCGTCAACGGCAGCCACCCCAGCGGGTGGTGCCGCCAGTGACGAGAGGTCGCCCATCCTGCGACTCCCGGCGTCCCGACCACATCGGCGCCTCTGAGCACGAGTTCGTGGACCAGGCAGGCACGCAGCTCCTCCGTGGCGTTCCCGGTGAACGCCACGGCCAGTTCCTCTGCCGGATGACTCGACGCCAGCAGGGAAGCGGCATAACGGTCCAGCTTTCCGTCGGCGCTCCCGGCCGAGGAGACGAGCCGCAACGCCTGGGTGACGTTCGCGGAGCCGGGGGTGGTGGTCAGCAAGCGGAGCAGATGGTCGAAGACACTCCTGTACTGCCAGATCCGCCCGGCGCCGGACCCTTGAGCCCCGGTGAGTGCGATGCCGAGGTCGGCGAGGAAGGCGGCGTCTCCCCGCGCGATACGGCGATCAGCCACCTTCCACACGTCGGTGACGCTCTCCCGGTCCGGAAGTGTCGCCACGATCTGCTCTATGCGATCAGCCACGGCGTGGAGCCTACGTGTCCGCCGGCCAGGGCCCGAACATGTTTTTCCCCACCGTCACTTCACAGTCAGCCGCCACACTGCTTCAGCATCGTCTCCTTGTCGGCTGCCGTGACCGGCAGGTCGTACTTCAACGACACCTGGGCCACCCGCACCGAGTAGGAGCAGCGGATCTGCTTGTTCGGGGGCAGCCAGGTGGCGGGGCCGGAATCGCTCTTGGCGCCGTTGGTGGGGCCGTCCACCGGGATCAAGTTGAGCGGGTCGTTCGCTATGTCCTCCCGCTTGCCCTTGGACCATCGGGAGGCGCCCATCTGCCAGTCGTAGGACAACGGCATGACGTGATCGATCTGGACCTGGGTGGCCTTCGACTTCGTCCAGTCGATCGTCCTGCCGGTATACGGGTCGTGGAGGGACATGGAGACGACGACGCAGTCCGATCCGCTGCGGAACTTGACCTTCTGGCCATCGCGTTTCAGCAGATCGTTCCGCGAGTCACACCCGTTGTGAGCGAAGGGG
Source organism: Streptomyces sp. NPDC002265 (assembly GCF_040296125.1). Classification (NCBI taxonomy): domain Bacteria; kingdom Bacillati; phylum Actinomycetota; class Actinomycetes; order Kitasatosporales; family Streptomycetaceae; genus Streptomyces; species Streptomyces sp. NPDC002265. The sequence goes on from NZ_JBEOWS010000088.1 coordinate 23,758, forward strand.
ACATCACCCGGTGCCGAATCCATCCATGCGTAGCCGAACTCGTCGCGGGCGTAACCCGTCTTCGGACCGCGCCCCTTCGTGGTCACTTTCTGGATCAGGGCTCGGGCCTTTGCCTTGTCCCCGGCAGAGGTGATGGCCGCCAGGCCTGGCTTCGTCCCGTCCGGATTGTCCAGCGGGCTCACGGCATGCCCGTCCTGGGACGTCGGCACGGCGGAGCCGGACGGAGCGTTGTGGGCCGGAAGGTCGACGTCCTTGCACCCGGTCGCCAGCAGGGGCAGGCCGAGCAGCGCGACTCCTGCCAGTACCCGCCGGGCCACGCTCATGTGCCTCACGTGCCTGGTGTCACGCACGGCAGGCCACCCCCTGGATGAGCTGGGAGAACATGCCGGCCAGACGCCCAGCCACGGAGATGACGCGGGTGTCGCAACCGTTCGAACCGGTGTCGGCCCAGGCGGTGCCGAAGCGGTCCCGGTCGTACCCGGTCCTGGGCGCCCGCCCCTTGACGGTCAGCGACCGGGCCGCGGCGAGCGCTGCGCCGCCGCTCCCGGTCTGGGCGGGCCCCCCGGAACCCGTGGTCCGGTCCTTGCATCCGGTCACGGTGATCGCGGTCATGACGGCGATCACCCTCCCACCCCTCAGACGCCTCACGAGCGCCCCTCCCCTTGCTCCGTGGTTCCCGCTCCCTACGGAGCGTCTTCCCCGTAGCGGTCCGTGCACACCGTAACCGCCCCGAGGTCCAGACCACTCGGGCGCTCAGGTGCACATTCCTCGCAACTCCGGCGTATCGTCAGTCACAGCCGTCCTCCGGAAGGAGCTCTGGATGGGCATCTTCGACAGGTTCAAGCACCACGGGCAGGACAAGGCCAAGGACATCTCCGACACCGCGGAGAAGAAGGTCAACGAGAAGACCGGCGGGAAGTACGAAGGCCAGGTCGACCAGGCCCAGCAGAAGATTGAGGGCTCGCTCGGCATGGACCGCGACCGGCCCGACCGGCCGTAGCGACCTTCCGGCCCCGCACGGCAACGGCACCCGCCGGGGCATCCGGGGCCGTCTTCGCCCGAACCCGAGCCGCCCACGCCTCGCGCGTGGACGGCTTCGCCCGTTCCGCCCTCGTGGCCCTCTTCGCCTTCTTCGCTCTCGCCGCTACGACCCCAGGACCGTCGCCAGGAACTCTCCGACCCAACCGAGGAGTTCCCGTCCGACCAGCGGCTTGCCGCCGACCTTCGCGGTCTTCGGACGGGGCACCAGGATCTGGTGGACGGCTGGCTTGATGACCGTCCCCGGGTACAGCCGCTTCAGACGCAGCTCCTGCGACTCGCGCAACTCCACCGGCGCGAAACGGATGTTGGTGCCCTGGAGCACGATCTCGCCGACCTCACAGGCCCGCGCGAGCATCCGCAGCCCCGCCACCAGCAGCAGGTTCTCCACCGGCTCGGGCAACTTGCCGTAGCGGTCGACGAGTTCCTCGCGGACGGCCTTGATGTCCGCCTCGGAGTTGGCGGAGGCGATCGCGCGGTACGCCTGCAGACGCAGCCGCTCGCCCGGCGCGTAGTCGTGCGGGACGTGCGCGTCGACCGGCAGCTCGATCTTGACCTCCAGCGGCGGCTCCTCCTCGACCCCGCCCGTCTCCAGCTGACGCCGGTAGTCGGCGACCGCCTCGCCCACCATGCGTACGTACAGGTCGAAGCCGACGCCCGCGATATGGCCGGACTGCTCGCCGCCGAGCAGATTGCCGGCGCCGCGGATCTCCAGGTCCTTCATCGCCACGTACATGCCCGCGCCCATCTCGGTGTGCTGGGCGATGGTGGCGAGGCGCTCGTGGGCCGTCTCCGTCAGCGGCTTCTCCGGCGGGTAGAGGAAGTAGGCGTAGCCGCGCTCGCGGCCGCGGCCCACCCGGCCGCGCAGCTGGTGCAGCTGGGACAGGCCGAAGGTGTCGCCGCGCTCCACGATCAGCGTGTTGGCGTTGGAGATGTCGATGCCGGACTCGACGATCGTCGTCGAGACCAGCACGTCGAACTTCTTCTCCCAGAAGTCGACGACGACCTGCTCCAGCGCCTGTTCCGACATCTGGCCGTGGGCGGTGGCGATCCGCGCCTCGGGGACGATGTCGCGCAGCCGCGCCGCCGCCCGGTCGATCGACTCGACCCGGTTGTGGATGTAGAAGACCTGGCCCTCGCGCAGCAGTTCACGGCGGATCGCGGCGCCGATCTGCTTCTCCTCGTACGGGCCGACGAAGGTGAGCACCGGGTGGCGCTCCTCCGGCGGGGTGGTGATCGTCGACATCTCGCGGATGCCGGTGACCGCCATCTCCAGGGTGCGCGGGATCGGGGTCGCGGACATCGTCAGCACGTCGACGTTGGCCCGCAGCTTCTTCAGCTGCTCCTTGTGCTCGACGCCGAAGCGCTGCTCCTCGTCGACGATGACCAGTCCGAGGTCCTTGAACTTCGTCTCCGAGGAGAACAGCCGGTGGGTGCCGATGACCACGTCCACCGCGCCCTCGCGCAGGCCCTCCAGGACGCCCTTGGCCTGCGTGTCGGTCTGGAAGCGGGACAGGGCCCGCACGTTCACCGGGAACTGCGAGTACCGCTCGCTGAACGTGCCGAAGTGCTGCTGCACCAGCAGCGTCGTCGGCACCAGCACGGCCACCTGCTTGCCGTCCTGTACGGCCTTGAAGGCGGCGCGGACCGCGATCTCCGTCTTGCCGTAGCCGACGTCGCCGCAGATCAGACGGTCCATCGGGACCGTCTTCTCCATGTCGTCCTTGACCTCGGCGATGGTGGTGAGCTGGTCGGGGGTCTCCGCGTACGGGAAGGCGTCCTCCAGCTCGCGCTGCCAGGGGGTGTCGGCGCCGAAGGCGTGCCCGGGGGCGGCCATCCGCGCGCTGTACAGCTTGATCAGATCGGCGGCGATCTCCTTGACGGCCTTCTTCGCGCGCGCCTTGGTCTTGGTCCAGTCGGCGCCGCCCAGCCGGTGCAGCGTGGGGGCCTCGCCGCCGACGTACTTGGTGATCTGCTCCAGCTGGTCGGTGGGGATGTAGAGGCGGTCGCCGGGCTGGCCGCGCTTGGCGGGGGCGTACTCCACCACCAGGTACTCGCGGGTCGCGCCCTGCACGGTGCGCTGCACCATCTCGATGTAGCGGCCGACGCCGTGCTGCTCGTGGACGATGTAGTCGCCCGCCTCCAGCGTCAGCGGGTCGATGGTCTTCCTGCGGCGCGCCGGCATCCGGGCGCCGTCCTTGCCGGCCGCCTTCTGGCCGGAGAGGTCGGTCTCCGTCAGGACGGCCAGTTTCAGCGCCGGGTCGACGAAGCCGTAGTCGATCGAACCGCAGGCCACGTGCACGACCGACGGGGAGATGTCCGCGAGGTCGACGTCCAGGCGGGCCGCGATGCCCTCGCCGCCGAGCACCTCGACCGTACGGGCGGCCGGGCCGTGCGCCTCGGTGACGAAGACCGTGCGCCAGCCGTCGGCGAGCCAGCCCTTGGTGTCGGCCAGCGCCTTCGCGGTGTCGCCGCGGTAGGTCTCGGTGGCGCGCATGCCGAGCTGGAGGGTGTCCGCCTCCAGCTCCAGGTCGGCGGCGAACGGCGACACCGACCACCACATCATGTCCAGCTCGCGGGCCCGGTCGCGGACGTCCGCGATGGACCACAGGGAGGCCGCGCCGACGTCGATGGGCGCCTCGCCGCCGCCCGCGGTGGCCGCCCAGGACGCCTGGAGGAACTCCTGGGAGGTCGCCACCAGGTCCGCGGCCCGGGTGCGGACCCGTTCCGGATCGCAGACGACCGTCATCGCGCCCTTCGGCAGGACGTCGAGCAGCAGCTCCATGTCGTCGACCAGGACCGGGGCGAGGGACTCCATGCCCTCCACGGCGATCCCCTCGGCGATCCGGCCCAGCAGCTCGCCCAGCTCCGGGTGCTGCTCGGCGAGGGCCTGCGCGCGGGCGCGCACCTCGTCGGTGAGCAGCAGTTCCCGGCAGGGCGGCGCCCACAGGCCGTGCTCGGCGACCTCCAGGGAGCGCTGGTCGGCGACCTTGAAGTAGCGGATCTCCTCGACGTCGTCGCCCCAGAACTCGACGCGCAGGGGGTGTTCCTCGGTGGGCGGGAAGACGTCCAGGATGCCGCCGCGTACGGCGAACTCGCCGCGCTTCTCGACCAGCTCGACCCGGGAGTACGCGGCGGCGGCGAGGGCTTCCACCACCTCGTTCAGGTCGGCGTTGCGGCCGGTGCGCAGCGCCACGGGCTCCAGGTCCCCCAGGCCCTTGACCTGCGGCTGGAGCACGGACCGCACGGGGGCCACGACGACGGAGACGGGGCCGGTCTCGGGGTCGTCGGTGCGGGGGTGGGCGAGCCGGCGCAGCACGGCGAGGCGCCGGCCGACGGTGTCGCTGCGGGGGCTGAGCCGTTCGTGCGGCAGGGTCTCCCAGGACGGGTACTCCGCCACCCCGTCCGGCGGCAGCAGCGAGCGCAGGGCCGCCGCCAGGTCCTCCGCCTCGCGGCCGGTGGCCGTCACCGCCAGGACGGTGCGGCCGGTCTCGCGGGCGAGCGCGGCGATCGCGAGGGGGCGCGCGGCGGGCGGGCCGACGAGGTCGACATGCATCCGGTTGCCGTCGGAGGCCGCCTTGGCCGCTTCCGCGAGGGCGGTGTCCTTGACTACGGCGTCGAGCAGACCGTGCAGGCTCATGGAGGGCTTTCCGTCCGAGGGCCCGCGGTACGCCGGGGGCGTACCGGGGGGCCGGGTGGGCAACGCGAAGGGCCCGACGCGTGTCACGGGCCGGGGGTGTCCAGAGTACGACGGTGCGCCGCCCGGCGCCGGGGCTGTGGACAACGCCCGGGGGTGACGCAACGCGGCCGGGGGGGGGGGGGGGCCCCCCGGGGCGGCGGGGGCGGG
>NZ_JBEOWS010000089.1:0-28333 GCF_040296125.1 Streptomyces sp. NPDC002265
AAGCCGCACAAAGTCTTGAAAACCGTCGTGTCAGCGATGTCACCGTGGGTTCAAATCCCACCGCCTCCGCTCCGAGAGCAGCGAGAACGGCCCCTGACCAGGTAACTCGGTCAGGGGCCGTTCTCGTGAGCGTTGTCCGCCGGCGACTGCGGTTCCCCGCTGTTCCCGACCGAACGGGCACAGAAGGGGCATGGAGACCTGTCGGCTCTGGTGCCACCAAGCCGGTCGCGGATCTTGACGTTCTGCCGAGAGGTCTGCTGGCACACTGCTGCCCGCGTCAGTCCGCCACAGATACCCCCGGACTCGGCGGGTAGTCCTCAGAGTGAGGAGCTTGGGAGTGAAACCGCTGCGTGCGCGCGAGAGGTACTTCCACCAGCCTGCCGTCATGGATCATCCACAGGCCGAAGCAGTCGTCCTCCTCATCATGGATCAGCACCTGTACATGCCCCGGGTTGGGCCACGGAAGCGATTCGAGATGCTTCAGCAGTCCGGAGCGTGGTCCCACACGGCCCCCGGGTCGAGGCCGGCGGGCGCGTCGGTGTGGTGGGTGCCCGTCCCGGACGACTGGTGGGCAGCTCGGCCCGGACGTGCCGCGGTGAACACCGCGGCGAGCTGGTCGTGGAGCGACGCTGCGCAGGGGTGGGCGTCGTGGTGGGGAGTGATCGTGTAGATGCCGCGGGTCGGGGGATCCACGAGGGCGACCGCGGTGACATCGGCGCGCAGCGCGCACGTCAGCACTCCGGGGATCAGCGCGATGGCGTGACCGGTGGCGACCAGGGCCAGTTTGCCCGGCAGGTCGGCCGCGATGAGGTCGATACGGGCGCTGACTCCGGCGCGCGCGGCGTGCTGGCGCAGCAGCGCCGCCGAGCCCTCGTTGTCCTCTGCCCAGGTCTGGTCGGCCAGCGCCTGGATGTGCACCGGGCCGTGGCCGGCCCGCGGATGGCCCGACGGCACTACGACGACCATCTCGTCCAGTCCGAGAAACCGGAGCTCGACCCACGGGTCCGCGGTCAGCCCGGGCGGGGCGTCGGTGACGACGGCGATGTCCAGATCACCGGCCATCACGCGGCCGTGCAACTGCGCGCTCAGAGCCGGCCGCAGGCTCCACCGGAGGGATCCTGCCTGCTCCAGCAGACCCCGGACGGCCTGCGGGACGATCCCCGCGGCGAGAGACGGCGTCGCTCCGATGGCCAGGGGCCGCTCCCACACCCCGTCGCGGACCTCCCGTACCGCGCGAACGGCGCGGTCGGCCTCGTCGAGCGTGGCCAGGGCATGGCGCCGGAACACCTCACCGGCCGGCGTCGGGCGCACACCACGTGCGTGGCGCTCCACCAGAGGCACGCCGAGCTGCCGCTCCAGCCCGGCGATCTGCCGGGAGACGGCCGACTGCGTGTGATGGAGCTCGGCTGCCGCCGCCGACAGCGATCCAGCCCGGCACACGGTCACGAAAGTCCGCCACACCGTCAGATCCATGACGGCAGTATGCCCGGCGGGTATGCGGGCTCCGCAGGGCAGGCCTGCGAGATCTGCGCTTGTCGCATCCATTGGCGTGCAGCACTGTGGCACACATGACCACACCGCACACGATCGCCGTCCTCGGTCTGGGGCGCATGGGCGGCGCGATCGCGACCCGGCTGGCAACCCAGGATCACAACGTCGTCGGCTGGACCCGTTCAGGGCGTACCTCGGGCACCGTCACGACGACCGGCGATGCGAACAAGGCCGTGGCCGGGGCCGACCTCGTCGTCCTGGCGCTGTTCGACGGGCCGGCCTGTCGACAGGTCCTCGACGACGTCCGCGACTCGCTGCGAACGGACACGATCGTGCTCAACACCAGCACCATCGCCCCCGTCGAAGCATCTGAGCTGGCCCGGCAGTTCGGCCCGTGTTACGTCCACGCCCCCGTGCTCGGCTCGGTACCCGCTGTCGCCGCGGGCGCTCTGCAGATCCTCGCCGCCGCAGACCAGGATGCCCTCGAACGCGTCCGGCCGGTGCTGGAGACACTGGGCACCGTCCATCGCGTGGACGACGCCGCGACCGCCGCCGCGCTCAAGCTGATCGCCAACAACAGCCTCGCCGGAGCCGTCCTCGCGCTGCGCGACGCACTGCGGCAGGCCGACGCTCTCGGACTGCCCCGCACCCGGACGCTGGACGTCCTCGAACTCGGCCAGCTCGGCGGGCTCGTGGCCCGCAAGCGCCCCTTCCTGCTCGGTGAGCCGACCGCAGCCACGGCCCACTTCACGATCGGCGCACTGGCCAAGGACATGGCTGTGCTGGCCGCCGCGACGGACACCCCCTTGCGCAGTGCGACGGGCCTGGCCGACACCCCTGCATCCGCCGAGGCCGACATCGCCGTGGCCGCCACGGTCCCCTCCGTGGAGGACGCCGTGCTCGAACCGTTGCGCGCCTACATCCGCGGGCACGCCACCGGCGACCCCGCCCACTTCCGCGACGCCTTCCTGCCCACTGCCCACATCGAGGGGGTGCGAGAGGGCGCATTCGTCTCCTGGCCCCTGGACGAGTACTGCTCCCTCTTCCACGGTCGGCCGGCACCCGACGAACCGACCCGCACCCGTCGCATCGACGCCGTCGACGTCCACGGGACCGTCGCGACCGCCACCATGACCCTCTCGCACGGCGCGGACACGTTCACCGACGTCTTCCTGCTCGCCCGCGCGGACGACGGCTGGCGCATCGCCAACAAGGCGTACCACCGCCACGCATGACCGTGCGGAACGGTCCACTCCTCGGGGAACCATCACCACGCGACGGGGCACTCACCACGACACCCGCAAGCGACGGCCGGCCAGATCGGGGGTGAGCAGGCCGGCCTGCTCGGGGTGAGCAGGCCGGCCTGGCTCACTTGCGTGCCGCGTTTCGGCTCTCGTGGTCGGGTCGCGCCCCACCGGCGCGGTCGGCGGACGTCGACGCGGCCTGGTCGTCCCGGCCCGCCGGGACGACCAGGGGTTCCGAGGCGCCGTCGGGCGCTGGACGGCGCCGTGCGGCCAGTGTCCACGCCACGGCCGCCATCGCCGTCGCTGCCAGCCCGGCCAGCAGTGCCGTGGTGTGTGATCCGGCGCCGTCGGCGGCGCGTGCGACCGGGTTGGGTTGTCCCAGCCGGTCCAGCAGCCACCCCAGGGCCGCCGTGCCGGTGAGCGCGGCGCCGGTCAGTCGCAGCACCGGCTGAACGCGCAGGCGTCCCAGCAGCAGCAGTGCGGGCAGGGCGAGGCAGACCAGCAGGAGCTGGACCAGCTCGATACCGAGGTTGAAGCCGAGGAGGCTGGTCACGAGCTGTCCGGTGGACAGATGCAGCTCGGCCAGGACGAAGGAGAACGCCAGACCGTGGCCGAGTCCGAAGACCCCGGCCACGACCGCCTCCCGGCCCGGGAACAGCGGGCGGACGGCGTGGACTGCGCCGACGAGGATGCTCGCGGCGATGAATGCCTCGACCGGCCAGCCGGGGATGTCCAGTCGCCCGAGCGCGCTGGCGGCCAGGGCGACCGAATGCCCGGCGGTGAAGGCCAGGGTGATGCCGCCGATGCGGGCGAGTGCGGCGCGCGATCCCACCAGGCCATCCCAGCGGCGCCCACGGACCGCCAGGGGCGCGGGCAGGAGCAGGATCAGCAGGAAGAGCAGGTGGTCGGTGCCGGTGAGGATGTGGTTGCCGCCCAGTTCGACCATGGCGAGGAATCCGCGCCAGGCGCTGCCGTCGCCGAGGTCGACCTTCAGGGCCGGGACCGTCATGGTCCGGGTGTCGATCTGGATGGTGCCGACCTGGGTGGTGCCCTTGCCGTCGACCTGTCCGGCCGCCCAGTCCTGACGGACCGACACCAGGGCGACGTGCGTGACGACTTGGTGGACGATGACGTCGTAGCCGAAGGTGAAGTGCCGTACGTCGGCACCGGCGGGCGGGGTCAGCACGGCCTCGGCGACCAGCTCACGGTACTGGCCCGTCGAGGTCTGTTCGGCGCGGCTGATGCTGAGCGCGCCGACGGTGACCCGCCACTGCGTCCCCGAGGCCGTGGCCGGGCGGATGTGCCGTGCGAGATACGCGCGGATGGCTCCGGCCCTCCGGGACAGCGTGGTCCGGGTGGCGTCGCCCAGGTCGATGCCGCTGGCCACGGTGAACTCGCCGGCCGGGAGCTCCAGTCGCGCGTTCACCGCGCTCTGGTGGACGTCGAGTTCCACGACCGAGTGCGGCATCGGATGCGCGGCGGCCGGCGACGCCCCGATGAGGAGCGCCGCCGGCACCGCGATCGCGATCCCGGCCACCATGCGTACGAGTGCTGCGGTCAGCCAGTTTCGCGGTCGGGTCATGAGAAGCTGAACTCGCTGCCGTAGTCGCGGGTGTGGTCCCGGTACACGGTGTGGTAGTGGATCTTGTCGCGGAAGACCACGCCGTTCTGGCAGACGAACTCGATCCAGACGCCGGGGCCGTCGATACGGACGTAGTCGCCCTGGGTGTCCAGGCCCGTGCCGCCCGAGTAGGCGACGTAGGTCTCGGACAGCTCCTTGGCGTACGTCTTCATGAGCCGGTCCGCCGTGGCGTCGTCGACGTCGGCGACCCAGGGGTGAATGGCGGCCAGGACCAACTTCTGCTGCTTGGCTGACAGTTCGCCGACCTTGATGCCTTCCTTGGTCTCCGGGAACTTGCCGTCCTGGCTCGGGCCGAGCAGTACGTCGCCGAAGGACTGGGACAGTTTGGCCTGGGCCAGCTGAGCGGTGCTCAGGCTGCCGGTGAGCTTCAGCAGGCCGTCGCGGAACTTCGCGAGCGGTGCGTAGGTGGTGCCGTCTTCGGCGGTCCAGCTGGTCGGCTCGACACCCGTGAAGAAGGGGCTGGCACCGGCGACCTTGCCGTCCTTGTAGGTGATGTTGACGGCCAGGTGGTGGCCGCCGAAGTGCAGCTGCCAGGTGCCGGTCGCGGACGGGGTGCCGAGGAAGGCCAGGTAGTAGGAGCCGCTGCCGTACGAGAAGCCGCCGGGGCCGCCGCCACCGGGGCCACCGGAGGGCGGGGCGCCGGTGGGGAGATCGGTGGCGGTCGAGGTGGGTGCGGCCGAGTCCGAGGCGGTCGGTTCCGTGGACGCGGAGTCGGTCGGCTCCACGGAGGCCGAGTCGGTCGGCTCCGAGGTGGGCGCGCCGGAGGCGGAGCTGGTGGCCTCCGCCGAGGCGAGCACGTCGTCGGCCTTGAGGGTCTGCAGCACGTGCTCGTAACCGGTGTCCTTGCCGGAGCCCAGGGCCACCTTCAACACGTGCTCCGCGGCGGCCAGTTGGTCGTCGGTCAGGGTGCCGAAGCCGATGCCGGGCCGACAGGAGGAGCCGCACGGCAGATTGGACCAGGCGGTCGCGTTCGCCTGCGAGAAGTCCAGGACCGTGGAGGCCTGTTGGTCGGAGTCCAGCGTGTTCAGGAACGCGTTGGCGGCGCTGACCACGGCTGCGGCGCCCGTGGCGTTCTTGTCGACGGGGCGCTTGGCGGCCGGTGCCGCGTTCGTCCCACCGGTGGGGGTCGAGGCGTTCGCCACGGCGAGTCCGCCGACGGCGAGGATCACTCCGGCGGCCACGCCGGCGATACCCCGCCGAACCCTGCGGCTGCGCATCCGACTTGTTCTCTCTTTGCTCACAACTCTCCCTGAAGACAAAGGCGGGAGACGGTGCCGCAGGTTCTTCCGGCGGCACCGTCCAGGACACGCGCGCGATCGACGAGAGAACTATCAGCAATATTGTTGACACCTCAAGGCGCGGCGCCCCTGCCTGCGTCCCCTTCGGTGGAGTTGCTCCGCATATAAAGGAAAAGTGCTGGGCTTGTTGACAGGTTGCTCTTATCGGGCATCCAGGAGCCGGCTCGGCGGCGGAGCACCCAGGTGCCCGTGCTTCGGGAACAGGGGGACCCATCGTGAACGAGCTCGCGGAACCGGCGAACGTGGCCGACCCGACCATCACCGACCTGACGGTCACGGACACCTGTGTGCAGACCGCGAACGGCCGCATCGCCTTCCTCACAGCCGGTTGGTCGCCGACCCTGAACTCCTGGCTGCGGTGACGCCCAACGAAATGATCTGCGCGGCGGTCGGATCACTCCGCGACCGGTGATCCGGGGCCTTCTTCACTCTCGAATGCGCCCTTGGTGGCCGACGGCGCCCGGCCCCCGCGAGACCAAGATGTGCAGGGGTGGGACGCAGGCACAGAGGTTGACCAGACGCGGAAACTGCATGGCATGGTCTGTCCGGCCTCCGTCATGATGTGCGGTGTTGTCCACACGGAGGCGGTTGCCAAGTTGACGCTTTGCCCGGCCACGCAGGCCATACTCGACCGATGCGCCGGCGATGACGCCCCGGGGTCGGCATGGCAATGGGAGTCCATGGCCGCCGAGGCCGTGCTCCGGCACGGCGGCCGTGCCGATGCCGAGGCACTCCTCCCCCTCTTTCTCTCGGCGCCCGCCGCGCACGAGGCGCTGGTGCCGGTCCTCGCCCGCCACGGCGACCTGCGGCTGGCCGAGCGTCTGCTGGAGGCGACGGTCGACGGGGGCCGACTGCGCGAGGACGTACCGTCGGGCGTGCTCCACGCCGTGGGACAACTGGGGTACACCCCGGCCACCCCCCTGCTGTGGGAACACGTCGACGACTCGCACTACGTGTCGAGGGACGCGTGCCTGGGCCTGCTGCACCTGCCGTGCGAGGACCTGCGGGGCGCCATCGCCGAGACGTTGGAGAAGCATGAAGGGAGCGCCCTGTTCCCGGAGTTCCTTCCCGTCCTCGCCCCGAAGACCGACGACCCGTCATGGCCGGACCGGCTCGTCGCATGGGGCGAGAACCATGCCTCGGTCGACTGCAACGGCGGCCTGATCCTGGGTATCTCCCTGTTCGGCGACGCTGCGCGCTCCGCGTTCACCCGCCTGTTGTGGAGCGACCGCTGGGAAGCCTGCGACACCTCCACCGGATCGGCACTGTGGACATACGCGGGCACACGCGTCCTCGGCCTCGGCCTGCCGCAGCTGTACGCCGACCTGCGGGCCCAACTGCGCACCCGCACCGACCCGGACGTCCGGTGGGACGCCCTCCGGTCCTTGATCACACTGCTGCAGCTTCGGTGCGCCGATGTCTGGACCGGTGTAGCCGCAGCCGAAGCCCAGCCGGAGAGCTTCGACACGCTGTACAGCGTGCTGTTCACCCCGACAGGCGAGGACGGTGACACGCTCACCGAAGTCGCCGACCGCGTCTTCGGCAGCGACGATCCTCTGGCGGACAAGGTCCGCAACCTGGAGGACGCCCTTCGCGCCGCGGCGGCACACGAGTGGGCGCTGCGCGCGGCCGCCTCACGCTGACAGGCATCGCAGAAACGGGGCCCAGCCGGACCGTCGATGCCAGCTCACCCGATCGACCTGGTGCGCCAGGCCGCGAAGGAGTTCGTTCTGTCCCGCGGTCGACGGCCCGCGTACCTTGAGTGGCGGGTGGAGCCGCGGAGTATCTGAAGCCGGAACTGCGGGTGCACCGAACCGCTGCTGCCGGAGGACGTGGTCCGGCCCGTGCACCCGTCTCCTCCGAGGTGGGGGCCGGTCCGCTGGGTAGGGTCGTACTCCGCCGACCCGGGGAGAGCAGTCGTATGACCGACATCGTGATCGCGCAGACGACCATCGACGATGCGCAGCGGGCGGAGGCTCTGGCACGTGGCGCTGTCGAGAACCGGCTGGCGGCCTGCTCGCACATCGATCAACCGCTCACCGCGATGTACTGGTGGAACGATGCCGTCCAGACTGCCCAGGAGTGGCGGATCTCGTACAAGACGACCACCGAGCGGCTTCCGGAGCTGGAGGCATGGGTGTCCGAGCAGCACGGCTACGAGGTGCCCGAGTGGATCACCATCCCGGTGACGGGGGGCTCGGTCGCCTATCTGGCATGGGTGGCCGAGGAGAGCACTCCCCGACCCGTCGTCTGAGATTGATGGAGGCTGGTGCGGCACGTGGTCAGGACGTGCCGCACCAGCGGTCAGCGGCCCGCGGGGGCCAACTCGTCGTGGGGGGTGCGGTCCGCTCCGGTGCGCAGGATCCCGGCGGCCGCGGCAGTGGTGACACACAGCAGGGTCAGAAGCACGAAGGCGTGGTTGAGGGCGACGAGGTGGGTGAGCCAGCCGATGACGGCGGGACCGGCGAGCATGCCGACGTAGCCGAGACCGGCCACGCGGGAGACGTTGGCCCCGGCGGCAGCGGGGTCGGCGTGACCGGCCGCGCTGAACAGTTGCGGGACCGTGCCGGACAGGCCCAGGCCGAAGAGCGCCCAGCCGAGGAACGCGGCCCACATCCACGGGAGCAGAGCCACGAGCGTGATGCCGGCCGCGGCCATCGCCGCTCCATGGCGAAGGATCGCCATGGAGCCGAACCGGGCGACGAGGCGGTCCGCGAGCAGCCGGCCGATGGTCATGGCCGCCGCGAACGTGCCGTAGGCGAAAGCGGCCGTCCCGGCGGGTGCGCCGAGAACGTCCTTCAGGTGCAGGGCACTCCAGTCGTTCGCGGCGCCCTCACACAGCATGACCATCAGCGCCAGGACGGCGAGCAGCCAGATACGCCCCTTGGCGCTGCCGGACGTGACGGCCGGTGCTGCCCCGGTTTCCGCCGGGGAGTCGGAGCCGGCGCTCTTGGCGTCGGGGGCGGTCGGCAGGAGAGCACGGGCCGACGCCAGGGCGACGACGACGCCTGCGGCTCCCATGGCGGCCATGCTCGCGACCGGGGTCAGGCCGGCGCTCGCGGCACCGGCTGCGACGAGCGCGGCGATGACGCCGCCGACGGAGAAGGTGGCGTGGAAGCCTGACATGACGGGCCGTCCGTAGGCCTTCTCCACGTGCACGGCGTGGGCGTTCATGCTCACGTCCAGGACGCCGTTGCAGAACCCGAAGACGAACAGGGCCCCCGCCAGCGTCCAGGGGTCCCGGGCGAGGCCGGGCAGGACGAGGGTCGCACCGCACAGCACACCGCCGGCGGGGACCACGACGCGCGCGCCGAAGCGGTCGGCCAGGGGGCCGGCCACCTGCATCCCGGCGAAGGCCCCGAGCCCGAGCAGTACCAGCAGGCCGCCCAGGGTCGCGTGGCTGACGCCCACGCGTTCTTCGACGGCGGGAATGTGCACCACCCAGGCGCCCATCAGGGTGCCGCACAGCACAAAGTAGACATAGGTCGCCACGCGGGCGGCTCGAAGCGAACGTTCCATGCCGCCCACCGTAACGAACGAATTCAATGTTCGAAAGCCCGAGAATTGAACATGTTGAATGTTCATTGCGGGGTGGTGTTCAATCCCTGCATGAGCAACGCAGAGCGGCACGGGCTGATCGCGAAGGCCGTCAGGGACTCCGGCGCCACCACGGTCCAGGAGCTCGCGGAGCTGACCGGCGCCTCGGAGATGACCATCCGGCGCGACCTCGACACCCTGGCCGCCCAGGGCGTCCTCGAACGCGTCCGGGGCGGGGCACGCACCCTGCTGCTCAGGGGCGAGGAGCCTCCCTTCGCGCTGCGCACCAACGAGTCGGTCGACGCCAAGCGCCGGATCGCCGCCGAGGTCTGCGCGCTCATCGCCGACGGCGAAAGCGTCCTGCTGGACAGCGGCACCACCTGCCTGGAGGTCGCCCGCGTCCTGCGCGACCGCCCCGTCACGGTCATGCCCCTGTCCCTCCAGGCGATTCACCTCTTCGGCACGGCACCCGGCCCGGCCACGCTGATCGTGCCCGGCGGACAGCCCCGCGCCGCCGAGGGAGCCCTCACCGGCCCCCTCACCCTCGCCTCACTCGCCGCCCTGCGCTTCGACACCGCCGTCATCGGCTGCTGCGGACTGAGCGCGGCCGACGGCCTGACCGCCTACGACCTCGACGACGCCGCGGTGAAACGGGCGGCCATGACCTCAGCGCGGCGCGTTCTCCTCGCCACCGACGGCAGCAAACTCGGCCACACCGCCTTCGCCCACGTCGGCCCTTCCACGCTCCTGCACACACTCGTCACCGACGCAACAGCACCCCTCGACGAGGTCACCGCGCTCGAAGACGCCGGCACCGTCGTCAAGATCGCCTGACCCTCCGGCACCGCGGGGCGGGCCACACCCCGCGCACAACGAACAGCCGACCCCTGAACGGCGTCCCGACTGTCGCGGGCGGCCACGGCTTCGGGGGTGTGCCGTCCTAACCGTTCGATTCGGCGCAGGTGACACCCTGGGCGGTTCATCCGTGATCAGCCGACAGGACGGAGGCGACGGCGGCCCCTTCGGGTCGATCCGCGGCCTGTCCGCGAGGTGCCCCGCGCCCGGCGAGACGGCAGCCGAGGCAGTCCGTGTGACCACCCCGGGCGGCGAGGTCCCTGACGCGCCAGTCCCACTGGGCGGCCGGGCGCGGGCCGCTCGGCTTGCCCCAGCCCGCCAGATGCAGCATCCACGTGGTCAGCACGGCCAGGGCCAGCACCGCCGCTCCCCCGAGCGCGAGCAGCCCCGAGCCTTTGATCATCGCGAGTCCGCACAGCCCGGATCCCAGCACGGCGATGCCCACACCGGTCCAGCCGGCGACAGTGTGGCCCAGGTCGTACTCGTCGTCACCGTGGATGAACATGACCGCGCTCCTCGAGCTGTGAAGATGGTGGGGCTGACCCGCCGCGAGACCTCTTATCTCGCAAGCTAAGTATCTTAGATCCTAAGGGGACTCGTGAGTGATCACAAGACGCGCCCGGCCGCAACGGCGGACCAGGCCCTCTACGCCATGGACCGGATGATCGCCACCGCCCAGTTCGGGCAGCAGGACATCGCCCGCCGGATGGGCCTGAACGTCACGGACCTCACCTGCCTGGGCTTCCTCATCGAGGCTTCCATGGCCGGCGAGTCACTGGTCGCGGGCGACCTCGCGGAGCGGGCCAGGCTGACCACGGGAGCGGTCACGGGCGTGCTGAACCGCCTGGAGAAGGCCGGCTACATCCGGCGCACCGCGGACCCGGGCGACCGCCGACGCGTGTACGTGGTCATGGAGGAGACCGCCCAAGGGCGCATTCTCGAGATCTACGGGCCCGTCTACCAGCGACTGACGACCCTGTTCGGCGACTACGGACCGGAGGAGATCGCCGTACTGACGGACTGGTTCACCCGCGCCCGCGCCATGTTCGACGAGGCGTTGCACGAGATTCGCGAGGGAGCACCGACCTCACCGTCGACGGACGGCTCTCGATCCCCTCAGGGATGACGGCCGCACCCCCGCCCGCCGCCTCACACACCAGGACCGTGAGCAACGGCCCGGCAAGCGTGCCGAGCACGGGTCTTGTGCCGCGTCCGCAGGCGTCCCGGCCGCAGGCACCCCTTGGACCACACCACCAGGAGGAACCAGTGTCATACCCGCAACTGCTCACCCCCGAGGAGAAGCTCGCCGACGCGAAGAAGCTGTTGAGCCTCCCGCGTATCGTCGTGATCTGCGGCTCCACCCGCTTCATGACCGAGATGAACGAGGCCGATCTGCGCGAGACCAAAGCCGGAAGGATCGTCGTCAAACCGGGCTGTGACCTGAAGTCGCCGCACGAACTCTGGTCCGACCCTGCCGAGGCCGAGGCGCTGAAGGTTCGACTCGACGATCTGCACCGGGCGAAGATCCGGCTCGCTGACGAGGTGCTCGTCGTCGGCGACTACATCGGAGACAGCACCCGAGCCGAAATCGCCTACGCCCGGTCGCTGGGCAAGCCCGTGCGGTTCACGCACCCCGAAGTCGACCCTGACGCCTGACCGCCCGCTGCCACCTCGGCAACCAGGGCCCGCAGACGCGTGTTGGGTGGTCGGTCGCTGAAACAGGTCGAGTGGCGGTCGACGCGGGGGCGTTCACGGCAGCCCGTCAGCGGCCCTTTACGGACTCGGCCCAGCGCGGGGCCTCGTCGTCGGGGGTGTCCGGGCTGGCGAAGTGGAAGGGAACCGAGAGGTGGCCGGCCAGAGCGCGGCCGGCCCGCTCGGCGGCCACCGCCGCGAGGTGACGCGTGTGGTGAGTGCCTTCCTCGCCGAGGTACCGCTCGGCCGTCGACCAGTAGACGGTCGCCATCCCAGCCTCCCCCGCCGGATCAGCGGTGATGGCCAGCAGTCGTACGAACCAGTCGTGGACGGTGTCACCGTCCCAGACGGCCTCGATCGCCACGATGCGGCCCCCGCACCCGGCCGCCCGACAGGCCAGAGATTCCAGGTCGAGTGGGCTCTCCGGCTCACGGGCAATCCGGTCTCCGTGGTGGAGTTACCGGTCGTGGGCGATCAACTGAGCGGTACCGATCCCGATGCCATGAGGAACAAGACCGATGGCGGTGATGACCTTCACCGCCATGAGCAGGGAGTCCTGGAGGATGTACCCGTCGATCTCGTCGCGGATCCCGGCCGGCAGACTCTCCCACCACTCGGTCCTGGCCGCCGCGTTCATACCCATGGAAGTGCCCCCGTCGCCTCGAAGGCTCCGGCGACGGAGCCTCGCGCCACTGTACGTCGTGCCCTGACGGGGTTCGTGGTCACGAGTCGCGGGTGAGCCGATTTCGGCTTGCGCCGCGGTGGTTGAGGCCGGTCCTGGCGGTGTTGCGAATTCGCTTGGTGCGGCCGGCTTCGGCGAGGATCTCGACGGCCTCGGTGTTCGTACCGGCGGCGGTCCTGAGCTGGAGCCAGTTGGATGACGCGAGCAGGTCGTCCGGCTGCCAGGGCAGATCGAGCGTGACAGCGCGGAAGAGCGACCACTCCCGCAGACGCTCGACGAGGAAGGGGTGATCGATCGTGGCCCGGGTCATCGCCTGCGCCCACTCCTCGTAGCCGGGACCGAGGCATAGGCCCTCGGCTCGACGGTCCAGGTGCCGCAGCACGGCGGACCGGGCCATCGTCCGGTCCGGATCGGTGAGCACGCGGCTGACCAGGTCGACCTCGTCCGGGTCGGCGACGAGCTCCAGCCTGTCGAGGTAGGCCGCGAAGCGGACGTGCTCGTCCGGGTTCTTCAGGATGTCGTGGATGTCCATGAAGCCTGCTCCTCGCGCTCGTCCAGGACGCCGTACTCGCATCGTGCGCCGTCGCGTACCAGGGACACCGGACGGGCCCGGCGAACGCGGACGATCGCGTCCAAACGCACTCTACGAGCTTGGACAATGGTTCGGTCGGTACCGAACCGTCCGCTGGGTAGCGTGCGGAGTCCTGCGCGGAGGATGCCCGCGCCGGTGACACCGGAGGCAGCCAGATGTCGAAGACAGACCTGAAGACGCAGCTTGCCGAGCGGTTTCGGGAGGTCAACGGCGACCATCCCATGACCGACGCGGATGACGTGTACGTCAGCACCCAGTTCGTCGCCCTGGAGGAGCTGTGCGCGGTCCATGGCCGCGACGCCGATGAGGTCCGCCGGCTCATGCTGGGGCAGCGGCTGCCCCTCCCGGGATATCTACGCTCCGACGGTGCCGAGATGGTGCCGGCCGACTTGTTCGCCCTCGCCGACGACGCCGGCGGCCTGGAGCCGCTCGAAGCATGGTTCACCGCTCACTGGGCCGACCCGGTCACCGGGAAGGCGGAGTGGGATGCCTATCTCAGCGGACAGTACGTGTGTCTGCACTCGGTGACCCCGGCCGCCATCCGACGCAAGGATCACCTGACGACCGCGATCAGTGCCGCCGAGAACGAGCCGGATGCCGGTTCGGCTCAGTGGTACGAGCGGCTGCACGAGCTGATCGACGAACTCGACGCCCTGGAACCGGCGTTCACTGCGTACGACCGTCTCCGGTTCGCCGGGCCGACGTCCCGGGACACCTGCATCGACGCCATGCGCACCCGCTTCCCGCGCCCATGACCCGAGTCCCTGCGCCCAGACGTTGCCCAGCCGGGCGCCCAGGACACGAACGATCTCGGTACCGAGGACGGCCTGGCCGCGGGCGTCGAGGTGGATGCCGTCACTGCTCCACACCGATTCCTCTCGGCCGGTGAGGCCACCGGTCACTGAACCGGGCATCGAACTCCGCGGGCCATGACGTTCCCGTCGCCCAAGATTCTGGCGACGACCGCCTGGAAGAGGTGGTCTTCCTCGGCCGGGAGCAGGATCTCCAGCTGTCGCCCGGCTGTGTCGCACACCAGCATCGCGTGCTCGGCGACGATTTCGACGCCGGTGAGTGGAGCCCCGAGCCGCAATCTCACGACTGTGCCATCGGTGGTCGAAAGGAAAACGCCTCCGGCTTCCGCCGTCAGGCGCGCGCGGTGTCGGCCGCCGCCGGAGTTGCGGAATCGTGCGGCACAGCGGATGCGGGCGGTGTCCCCACGGCTCAGTGCGGCGACCGTCCGGCCGATGCGCAGCCTGCGCCACCACTTCCGTATCCGGCGAATGAGTGGCTCTGCCATGATCGCGACGACCACGGCACCGAAGAGCTGATCCCACATAGACATCCCCTGCGGCTCGGCGCTTTCATGACCGGAATTGTGCTCAGCCTGCCGTCGACCTCAGGACCTGGCGCCCCGGAATCATCCCATGGCCCCTGCCCACGTCCGCCCCGGTGGCGGGCGATGTCCAGGGGGCCGGGTCGGGCGCGGGCCGCCAGCCGGCCGACGCGGCCTTCTCGGTGTAGCAGGCGATCACGTCGGCAGGCTCGCCCGGGTACGTGTACAGGCGGTCCGCGTGCAGCCAGGGCTCCCCCGGAAGCGGCAGCCCCTTGTTCAGTCGACGACGAGTTGTACGGCGGTTCCCGTCACCGCTCTCGGAGTTGCCTGAGCCGAGCCGAGCCGAGCCGTCCGGCCGGACCGGCCGGTCAGCCGTTCTCCGCAGGGCTGGGCCCGGCACGGTGGGCGTGCACTGCGAGGATCAGCTCCGAGTCCGTGTGGAGCGTGATGCGCACCGGTGTGAAGGTGGTGGCGTCCACCGGCGACTCCCCGGTGCCGGGACTGCGGGCATAGCGCGGATGGGCGCCGCCGCTGATCTGCCAGCGTATGCGGTGGCCGACGGCAAAGCGGTGGGCGGTCGAGCTCATCGGCACGGTGAGCTGCGACGGCTGCTGCCCGTCCGTCCGCACTCGGCCCAGCCCGTCGCAGACGTTGACGGAGCGGCCTTGGGTGTCCACGTCGCACAGGCGGCTGAAGACATCGGCATGACCGGTGTCCGTGGAGACGCTCAGGCGCGCCGAGACCGGTCCGAGGATGTCCACGGGCTCGGTCAGCGGAGGGCCGGTGAACGTCATTACGTCTTCCCGGGCCTCCAGGACGGTGTTGTCGTGGGGACCGGCGGTACGGGAGAGCAGCGGGCCGCCGAGGGACGGGGTGGGGTCGTCCGGGTCGTAGCGGAGGGACGTCAGCGGGGCGGAGTCCGTGGGGGCCTGCTGGGTGAGATGTCCCTGCGCGGTGGGAAACCACCGGCCGACGGCCGTGGCCGGCGGCCAGTCGTCGAGGTCGCGCCAGGCGTTCTCGCCGCCGATGTGCACGCGCACCCTCGTGGGGCGCAGTCCGGAGGGGTCGGCGTACAGGTGGGCGCGCAGCCAGGCGAGACTTTCGGCGAACACCTCGGGCCATCCCTGCTGGAGGGCGGAGGTATGGGTCCAGGGGCCGACGAGCAGGGCGGTCTCGCATCCGGCCCGACGCAGCCGGTCGTACTGCTCCAGGGTCTGGTCGGCCAGCACGTCGTGCCATCCGGTGATCAGGCTCGTGGGCACGCCGGGCCGTTCCGCCGCCGTTGCCTGCGACGCGCCGCGCCAGTACGCGTCCTCGGGGTCCGGATGGGTCAATACGTCGTCCAGCCAAGGCACTTCGTGCCCGAAGGCTGACCTGTACGCCCCGCTCAGGGGCCGCGCGGTGGTGACTTCACGCAGGCGGCGTCGCAGGCGCAGTGTCGCCCTCAGGAACGGTGCCATGCCCTGGTGCTGATAGGTCATGCCGACGCCGACGGCGAGGGCGTTCTCCAGACGCAGCGCACCGTGCGCGTGGAACAGGGCATGGGGATCGTGCAGGCCCACCTGCACCACCATGGCCTTCAGTTCCGGCGGTGGGTCCGCGGCCAGGGCCCATTGCACGTAGCCCAGGTAACTGGGGCCGACGGTCCCGAGTGTTCCGTTGAACCAGGGTCGCTCGCGCAGCCAGGACACCGTGGCCCGGCCGTCGGCGGCCTCGTTGCGCCACAGGTCGAACGCGCCCTCCGAGCCGCCGGTGCCGCGGCAGCTCTGGAGGACCACGTGAAAGCCCTGTTCGGCGAAGAGCAGGCCGTACATGGGCGACCACGGCAGGCCCCTGCCGTACGGCGAGCGCACCAGCAGGGTGGGGAAGTCCCCCGCCGCACGCGGGAAGTAGTGGTCCGTGATCAGCGGGCTGCCGTCGGCGGCCGGCACCGTCAGTCCCGGCTCCCAGCGGACATCGTGCAGCTTGGCCGGGAGACGGCGCCAGGTCGCCCGCATCAGCCGTGCGGCACGGGGCGGCTTTCTGAACGGCGGTGCCCAGGCCGGCCTCGGCTCTGAACGGTGTGCGCATGCTGTCATCGTTCCCCTCCCTGATTTCCGTACGTTGTACGAGAATAGGGCATGCTTGACTGAGACCGGCAAGGAACGCCGCGATCACGATCAAGGGAAGGAGCCCGGACCATGTCCCGTGACACGGAGACCGCCGCCCCGGGCGTCGACCCTCAGCAGCTCTGGCCGACCTCTGTCGAGCCCCGCAGAGGTCGCAAGCCCGCCTACAGCCGAGAGGTGATCACCGAGGCGGCCGTCGCCCTGGCGGACACCGAGGGGTTCGAAGCGGTCACCATGCGGAAGGTCGCCGCACGGGTCGGAGCCGGCGTCATGTCGCTCTACAGCTACGCCCCCGACAAGGAGACGCTGCTGAACCTGATGGTCGACCACGTCAGCGGCGAACTGCCGACCACGACCGCGCTCACCGGCGACTGGCGCGCCGACCTGAAGGCCATCGCCCACCTCCAGCGCGCCCACATGCTGCGACACCCCTGGCTGCCCGCCGCCCTGTCCACCCGCCGCGTCCCCGGACCCAACACCCTGGACTTCCTGGAACACGCGCTCGCCGCCCTGCGACCCGCCGGACTGGACGGTGCGGCGAAGCTGGAGGTCTTCGCCCAGCTCACCGCGTTCGTGGCCGGACACGTGGCACACGAGGTCGCACAGTCCGCAGCCTCGCAGTCCCCCGACCGAGCCGCAGCGGAGGCCCGCTACCTCGCCGCTGTCGCCGCGGACGGCCGCCACCCTGAACTCGCCGAAGCGCTCTCCGTCCCCGGGCGGCCCCTCGCCCCCGAAGCCACCTTCACCCGGTTCCTCGACCGCCTGGTCGACGGCCTGGACACCGGCTGATCCCGCTCCGTCCAGGGCCTGTCCGGCCGTGAACGCTCGATATTCCCCGCCCTGCCGGTGTGTTCGGTTTCCGGCCTCCCTGCGACGGCCCTCTCAGGGCATCGCGGAGTTCCGTTCGGCCTCCGTCATGGGCGGACCCTGGAGGAACGGCTTGGGCGGGCCGAAAAGCATGGGGAGGAGCATGTCGGGTGAGAAGAGCCGGGTGGCGGGCTTCTCCAGGCTCATGACGTCGAGCAGCGCGCCGAGCGCCCGCGGGTTGCGGGCGCCGGTGGCGACGGCTCGGTCGACGAAGCGGGCCAGGAACTTCTCCACGGCGGTGGGCGGGGTGTCGGTGGCTCCGGGATAGAACGCGTCCTGTCCGACGGCCAGGTCCCACGCGGCGGCGACCGGCCGGGCCGCGGCGCGCTGGATACGGAGCGCGGTGTCGGGGTCGGCGAGGTGCGCGCGGCGCAGGACGTCGCGCAGGGCGACCGCGCTCTGGGCGGAGACGGTCAGGCCGTGGCCGTAGACCGGGTTGTAACCGGCCACGGCGTCGCCGAGGACCGCGAATCCCTCCGGCCAGCGCTCGGCCTTCTCGTAGTAGCGGCGTCGGTTGCCCGTGGCCCGGGTGGTCTCGACACCGCCGATCGGTTCGGCGCCCTTGATCAGTTCGCCGATGACCGGGTCGCCGAGAGAGAGCGCGAAGTCCATGAACGCTTCGGGGTCGGCGGTGGGTTCACCGCCACGTGTGCCGGCGAGCGTGACGATCCAGCGGCCGCCCTCGACGGGCAGGATGATGCCGCCGCGGCCGGGCGGGGCGGCGGGGTTGGCCTGCACGTTGATCAGCGGGAAGTCCATGTCCCCGGTCGTGCCGGGGGCCCGGTAGAGGCGGGTGGCGTAGGCGACGCCCGCGTTGACGGTCCGTTCGGTGACGCCCGGGAGGCCGAGGTCCCGCAGCCAGTGCGATGCGCGGGAGCCGCGCCCGGAGGCGTCGATGACCAAGTCGGCGGAAAGAGTGAGCTCTTGGTCCTCGCCGCTTGCCCGGATGCCGGTGACGCGCCGGGCGTCGCCTGCCAGGGCGTGGACGGTCGTGTGCTGGTGCAGGGTGATGCGGTCGTGGGTGAGGACGCGGCCACGGAGCACGGAGTCGAGGAGGTCCCGCGAACACACCAGATTGCGGTGGTGGGTGGACAGGAAACGGCGGAACCAGATCTCGTTGGGGGCCCGGGAGACCATGTCGCCCATGATGTGCACGAGGCGGCCACCGGCGGCGACGATGTCGCCGACGAGCCCCGGCACGAGGTCGTCGAAGGCTCGCACGCCGCCACTCCACACCAGGTGTGCGTGGCGGGCCTGCGGCACACCGGTACGCGGCTGCGGTCCGGCGGGCAGGACGTCGCGTTCGACGACGGTGACGTCGGCGAACTCGGCGAGCACGGACGCGGCGAGGAGACCGGTGGCACTCGCGCCTATGACGATCGCGGTGGGCCGGCCGGCGGTGGCTAACTCAGGCATGCGGTTTCACGCTTTCTGTGCTGATCATCTGGTGGCCGATGCTGTCGACGATTCCACACGGGCCCGGAACTGTGGCTTCCATCATGACGGTTGTGATCTTGTCCTGGTGAGATCGCCGGATGCTCGGATTCCTCCTCCGTCTCCTGCCGTTCTGGGTCCGCGAGCCGCTGCTCATCGCGGTCGGGTCCGTTCTCGGCGTACGCATCATGTATCTCGCCGCCCGCGATCACTCCCCGGTCGCGGCCGGTCTCGGTGTGCTGTTCCTCGGGTTCACGGCATTACGCATCCACGCGGTGGTCCGGGCCCTGCGCGCACGCCGCAACCCGCCTCCGCCAACCTCGGCAGACGGGACGGCAGTCGGCGCCGCCGACCAGACCCATACCGGGTTCAAGCCCCAGGCCCAGACCCATGTCCAGGCCCAGCCCCGGTCCCAGCCCCAGGCCGGAACCGGGCCGCGTCCCGGTCCGGCCCCGGCGAAGAACGAACCCAACGCATGGGGCCAGGCCGTCGCGGCCGTTGCCCTGGTCGGGGCAGTCGCGGCCGCGCTGTGGGTGGCCCCACGTTTCATGCCGTCCGACGCCGGCACCGCGCAGCCCGCCTCCTGTCCGGACGCGTCACACGAGGAACTGCCCAAGGCCTACCAGCGGACGCCCCGGCCTGTGACCGGTGAGGAACTGTGCAAGGCGCTCAACCGGCCCGACCTGGCCCAACTCCTCGGTACGCCCGGAGAGATCGCGATCAGTGCTTCCGGCACCGACAACACCGCTGCTCTGACGGACGGAAAGGTCGCCGAGCCGGAGGGCGAGGTCACGTTCGACACGTACACCGTGAACGTCTCGGCCACGTACAACGATCTGTCGACCGCCCAATACGTGAAGCTGATGAAGTTCGGGGACGAGAGGGACGTCAAGACGCTCACGGTCCTCGGCCGGCCCGCGGTCTTCTTCTCGGATCACACCATGAAGTTCGAGATCAATCTCGGCGGCGGCAGCTCCGGCGGCCCGGTCGAGCAAGGCCCGCTGGCCAGGACGCTGTCCGTGGCTCTGGACCGCAAGGACCGGGGCGGCTCCTGCGACATCACCGTGTGGAGCACGTCCGGAGCCCTCCCGGACGACAGTGCCCTCCTCGACATCGCCGAGAAGGTCCTGCCGGCGATCCCCGAACGGTCCGCCCGATGAGACACCGGCAGCTTTCCGGCCGACGGCGCCGGTGCGGTGCCGGGCGGTGTCCCGACCGTGCCTTGTGAGCCCGCGGCGCGGAGTCGGTCACTCCTGGTCGCAGGCGAGCCAGTCCAGTGCGGCGACGGTCAGGGCCGTGATGCCCGTGTCCAGGGTGGGCTGGACGACGGGAGCGAAGGCGGGTGAGTGGTTCACCGGGATGTCCTGGTCGACGGTGCCGTTGCGTGCTGCCGCGGCGTACTGCTCGGGATCGATCCCGCCGATGCCCCAGTAGCACAGCGGAGTCCCGAAGGCGCCGGGGATCTCGCTGAAGTCCTCGCTGGCGGTCTGCAGGCCGATGGTGTCGGCGGCGGCGCCGAAGTGGGCGCGGAAGGCTCTGTCGAGCCGTACGGCCGTCTCGGCGTCGTTGGACGTGGGCGGGGAGGAGGACAGCGTCTCGATGTCGGGTTCCCTCGGAGCCGCGGACGCCTGGCTCTCGGCGCGTACGCAGCGGCGGATCGCGTCGAGGATCCGGGCGCGGGTGGCGCCGTTGTAGCTGCGGATGTTCAGTTCGAGGGTGGCGCTGTCGGGAATGACGTTCGGGCCGGAGCCGGCGTGGAGGCTGCCGACGGTCAGTACCGCCGGATCGGTGGCCGCGACCTCGCGGGAGACGATGGTCTGCAGCCGTACGACGCACAGCGCGGCCAGGACGACCGGGTCGATCGAGGACTGGGGCATGGAGCCGTGGGCACCGCGCCCGTGCAAGGTGATGCGCAGGTTGTCCGCCGCGCTGAAGAAGGGTCCCGGACGCACCCCGACGTATCTGGCGGGGTAGGGCAGCACGTGCTGGGCGAACGCCACGTCGGGGCGGGGGACACGGTCGGTCAGGCCGTCCCTGAGCATCGCATGGGCGCCGTCGCCGTTCTCCTCCGACGGTTGGAAGAGCACCACCAGGGTGCCCCGCCAGCTCTGTCTGCCCTGCGCCATGAGCTGCGCGCATCCGAGCAGGCAGGAAACATGGACGTCGTGCCCGCAGGCGTGCATGACCGGCACCTCGCGGCCCGATCGGTCGGTGGCGACGGCGGTGGAGGCGTAGGGAAGGCCGGTGGCTTCCCGCACCGGGAGGGCGTCCATGTCGGCGCGCAGCAGGACGGTGGGTCCGCTGCCGTTGGGCAGCACGCCCACCACGCCGGTTCCCCCGATGCCGTCGGTGACGGTGAACCCCCAGGCCCGCAGCCGCTCGGCCACGCGGGCGGCGGTGCGGGTCTCGGCCAGTCCGAGTTCGGGATGGGCGTGCAGGTCCCGGTAGAGGTCCTCCACCTGGCCGCGGATCGCGTCCAGGCCGGCCAGCACGCTGTCCACGGCTTTCGTCATCCGGCGGCTCCTGCTCCGTGTGCTCGCGCGAGATCCGGGCCCGGTGTCTGCTCGTACGGCCGCGTACCCGCTTCAGTGCCCGCCTGGGCTCCGGTGGCGGACCGCCGGGCAGGCTCCGGTGGCGTACAGGCTGCCTCCCAGGACAACAGGTACGCGGCCGGGCAGCAAGTCGCGCACCGCTCCCCCGCCGACGTCCGGCACCGTGCCGACCGGGATCACGGCCGGGCTCCCGCCTGCTCGGCCGCAACAACTGCGCCGGGCCCGGCCCCCAGGGCAGCCGCGAGGTTCAGGCGACGGACGGGCGTCGTGGATCGGTCGGGACGATCGCGTGCTCGTCGAAGAGCTGCTCGAGGGCTTCGTGGCCGTGCTCGCGGCGGTACGCCATCTCGGCCGCGGTGACCGGGAGGACCCACAGGATGCGGGCATGGCCGTCCGGCAACGGGCAGCGCTCCAGGTCGGGGCCGTGGAGGTAGGGAAGGCTGATCAGCAGGTGGTCGCAGTGGGACCCCGGCAGCCACGGCTCCCCGACAGGCAGGCTGTGCTGGACGTCGAGGTGGTGATGGGCGTGGTAGTACGCGGTCATGGCCAGGAGATCCGCGAAGCGCTCGTCGCGAACGGGCGCGGTGAGGAGGAATTCGAGGCCGTGGCCGTCCGTCTCGGCCGTGGACCAGCAGCCGGCGGTGACGTACGCCCAGCTGTCGGCGCGTGGTCCCGGGCTGACGGTGAGGATCTTCAGCGCTGGAACCGCGTCCCGTCGCCCGGGTCCCAGGTCGTAGTCGTCGACCGTGATCACATGGCCGGTGAAGAAGCCGCGCACGTGGGCCTCGACGCTTGCCATCGCCCGCCGGCTGCGCTCGCTCTCGATCATGGTGGGGAGCATCTCACGGGCCGGTCAAGGCCGCCTGAACCACCGCTGGGCGGCCCCGGGCACCCGGCCCGGAGCGCGAGTAGGGCCCACAGGGAGTCAGCGACGCCGGTCCTGCTCCTCGGACTCCGCCGGTCCGACGTAGTCCACGGTCTGCATCATGCCGAGGTCTTCGTGCTGGACCTGGTGGCAGTGGGCGAAGGCGCGGCCGGTGAAGTCCTCGTACTTGACCAGGAAGGTGGCGGACTGGCCGGACGCGCCGCCGGTCAGTCCGATGGTGTCGTGCCAGACCGGCGGATCGAGTCGCTCGCCGTTCCGGTGCGTGAGCAGGACCTGGTTGGTGTGCAGATGGAAGGGGTGACTGTGCGCGGGCACGGACTCGTCGGTCCGGACGGTCCATCGTTCGACGGTGCCGAGGCGCAGGGTGTGGTTGGTGTAGTCGGGGTCGAACAGACCGTAGGCCGGGTCGCGGGTGAGGTCGCCGTCGGGGTCGGAAGCGGGGGTGGCGTTGGTGCCCAGCATGCGGAAGGCGTTGGGGAACGCCCCGGGGAAGACGCGCGCGTCGGCGTGGAAGACCACTTCCCGGTCCGCGTCGGGGTTGGCGATGTCCCTCTCGTCGAGGAACGGCCTGCCCGGCGGGAGCGAGGCCGGCAGCCGCATCGGCGGTTCCATGGACTCCCCGGCCACCACGACCGTCATCAGCGGATCGGGCACCATGGCGGATCGCAGTTCGTACCTGCCGGATGCGCCGCCGCGGATCAGGATGTCGGCTCGGTTGCCCATGGCCAGTTCCAGCGGGTTCCGGGCACGAGGTGCGTCGAAGGTGACGCCGTCCTGGGCGATTTGATGCATCGTCAGACCGTCGTGCTCGCCTACGACCTGGAGGCGCAGGGCGGTGAGGCCGGTCGCGGCGACCAACCGCCACCGCTGGACCTCGCCGGGGCGCAGCGTGATGGTGGGATTGACCGTGCCGTTGACGGTGAAGGTGGAGGGGACGCGGGTCACCCAGCCGCCCGAGGTGAAGGCGGGGACCTTGCCGTCCTCGAGTTTGAGTTCGTTGATGCATACGACGACGTCGGCGGCCTTCTTGATCTCCGGAACCTCGTCGACGTCGCCCTCGACGATGATCACTCCGGCCATGCCTCCGACGATCTGCTCAGCCGTGGATCCGTGCAGGTGCGGGTGGTACCAGTAGGTGCCGGCCGGATGATCGGACGGCACCTGGATGGTCGTCACGTACCGCGGCTCCGCGATACCGGCGGCGGCCTCCTCCGCGGTGCGCGGCGGGAACTCGCGCAGCACGTTGTCGGCCTGCCCGGACGGGGAGACGTGCATTCCGTGGGTGTGCAGGTTGAAGCTGTTGGGGTGATGCGGCGTGTGGGCGTCGCCGCTGTGGGGCGGGTTGGGCGGCAGGCCGTTGATCTGCGTCAGCCGCAGCGTGTCACCGCCGCGCACCCGCAGGGTCGGCCCAGGGATCGTTCCGTTGTAGGTGCGCGTGGTCACCTGGCGGTAGCCCGGGACGGAGACGTCGGTGAGCCGGACGTCGAGCGTCCGCTCGACCACTCCCGACGCCGAGCCCGGCACCCGTCGCGAGGCCCATACGGCAGGCTGCGGAAACAACGTCGCCGCAGCCGCGCGCTGTCGGGCCGCCCCGATCCCCCCGGGCACCGCTGCGATACCGGCTACGGCGATGCCCTTCAGCGCCGCCCGACGCCCAATTCCACCATTTTCGCTCATATCTGAGCAATCTAACCCCACTCGATCAACAGGCTCGGACGGCACACCGGACTACTCCACGGCCGGGTCCTCCTGCGCATGGCGCACCGCCTTCTTCGCGGCCTGCTCGACCTCGTACCGGGACATGGTCACGTCGTCGCGGGCCGCGTACTCCGTCACCGCGGCCTGGAACTCCTCCGCCGCCGTGCGCCAGAGCCTCCACTGCGCCTCGTACTCCTCGCCACCGAGTCCGGCCAGCTTGGCACGCTGGGTCTCGGCGGTACATTCCAGTCTGATCAGGTCATCGGGGACATCAGCCACGGCCTGGGACCCTAGACCGGAAGGGCGTGCGTCCGGCCCCGGCGCGCGGCACGGGACGCGCGCAGCAACCATGTGGGCCTGCGCGGGCGGCCGCCCGACGAACCTCGCATGAGTTGAGGCGCCGTGGATCTGTACGGGTGACGGCCTCGACGGCGCGGAATGTACGACCTGCGGCGGCTCGGGTCCGGCAACCGGCCCCCGCTACGATCATGGGCATGACGGCATTGGAACCGACCATCCTCGCGACCTCCGGTGGGCATCGGGTCGGAGGACGAACCCGGGTCATGTTCGACGCTCTGGTGCACCATGCCGTCGACCTCTCCGGGGTCCATGGCCGGCGCCCGCGCATCATGTACGTCGGTACCGCCATCGGTGACGCCGAGCACTTCGCGTCCCGGATGACCGAGGCCGCGCGGGTGGCGGGATTCGACCTGACGCCTCTTCACCTGTTCCCCATGCCCAATGTCGAGGACGTGGAGGGCGCGGTTCTCGACCACGACGTGGTCTGGGTCATGGGGGGTTCGGTGGTCAACCTGCTGGCGGTGTGGAGGGCACACGGCCTGGACCGCATCATGAAGCGCGCCTGGCAGGCCGGTGTCGTGCTCAGCGGGGTCAGCGCGGGCTCCATCTGCTGGTTCCAGGGAGGCGCGACCGACTCGTTCGGGCCGGAGCTGCGCCCGGTGACGAACGGACTCGGTTTCCTGCCGTACGGCAACGGAGTGCACTACGACTCGGACGAGGGGCGGCGTCCGCTGATGCACCGACTGGTGGCGGACGGCACCGTGCCCGCTGCTCACTGCACCGATGACGGAGTCGGACTGGTCTACCGGGGAACGGAGTTGGTGGAGGCGGTGACCGAAATCCCGGGCAAGGGCGCCTACATGGTCACAAGGAACGGAGACAGGGCCGAGGAGGAGCGGGTCGAACCGCGTCGGCTGACTTCTTCCGCACGATGACCCGGACCGCACCTCAGGCGGCGAAGCCGACGTTGGTGACACCCGGAAGTCCTCGGCGCTGATGCCAGCTGCTCGTCCCCGGCGTCCTCGACCGCCGCCGTCGCCTCGGCGGCCAGTTTGGTCTTCGCTCCCTGAAGGAAGTACGCGTACTTCTCCCGTACTTCGCCGCTCGGGTCCCGTCCGGACTCCCAGCCGGCGACCGTGGACGGGCTGACGCCCAGAGCCTGCGCGAGCTGGGGGCGCGAGAGGTTCAGCCCCTCGCGCAGGGCACGACGCTCCTC
This sequence comes from Streptomyces sp. NPDC002265, assembly GCF_040296125.1. Taxonomy (NCBI): domain Bacteria; kingdom Bacillati; phylum Actinomycetota; class Actinomycetes; order Kitasatosporales; family Streptomycetaceae; genus Streptomyces; species Streptomyces sp. NPDC002265. The sequence continues at coordinate 25,428 of NZ_JBEOWS010000089.1, forward strand.
GGCGGCCGGCAGCACGGCCTCCTGCCTGGCCGAGGCGAGCAGGGCGTCGATCGCGCCGAAGTCCGTCATCGCTCTCCCCCGTCCCGCAGGGCCGCCGGGCGTGCGCCACCCGCAGGGCGGCCGGGAATCCGGCGGCGTTCCACGGGCAGCGACTCCGCGGCCCCGGTGGGCCCCGCCAGCAGGTCGAGCGCGTCGACGCCGTAGTACGCGGCCACCGCGTCGCAGTCCGCCAGACTCCAGGCGGCCGTGCCGGACTGACGACGGCTCACCTGCGCCTGACTCACCCCCAGGGCAGCGGCGAGCTCGGTCTGCGACTCGCCGGCCGCGTGCAGGAGCGCGGCCACAGCGGACCGTGCACGCTCATCGAGAGTCATACCCACATGGTCAGCGATACCGCTCATGACTCATTTCTCATGCGCTGAACGCATCGTGACCTGAGTGCGCACTCGCACGGGACGCCCGCCGGCACCGTCGGCCCTGCCGACCCTGTCGGTCGCGCAGCACGACGGAGCAACGGCGCGGCCCACGCGCCCGGAACATGCGTCAACACGATTGATTCAAGCTACACACACATGCATAATGCGCCTATGCATAAGCAGGTTATGGACCACGGCGCCGGAGAAGAAGTCCCCGACGACCTCATCAGCGCCGTGGAACTGATGGTTCGCCATGTGCGGCAGAGCGCGACCGCGGGTGGCCTGAGCATCGCCGCCTCCTCCGTGCTGGGCCGGCTGGGCCGAGAAGGCGCCCACCGGCTGACCGAGCTGGCGCGGGCCGAGGGCGTGTCGCAGCCGAACATGACGCAGCTGGTCACCCGGCTGGAGCGGGACGGTCTGGTGCGCCGCACCGCCGATGCCAGCGACGGCCGCGGCGTGCTGGTCGAGGCCACCGACGACGGACTCGCGCTCTCCCGGCGACGCCGCGCCGAACGCATGGACGCCCTTCAGGAGCTGATCGGCGAACTCACCGCGGACGAACAGCACGCCGTGCAGGTCGCGCTGCCCGCCCTGGCCCGCGCCGTCCAGCACCGGCAGAGCCCCGTCTGACCGTCCGACGCCGCCCACGACCTCCGCCGACTTCAGGTCTCGTCCCGCTCACCTCGTGTCGGCTCCTGTCGACGTCCAGAAAGTGATCTCGAATGAGCACTCCGCACCAGAAGGTCGCAAGCCCGTTCAAACAGCCGAAGGCCGTCTGGGCCGTGGCGTTCGCCTGCGTCATCTCGTTCATGGGCATCGGCCTCGTGGACCCGATCCTGCCCGCCCTCGCGAACAACCTCCACGCCACACCCAGCCAGGTCTCGCTGCTGTTCACCAGCTACCTCATCGTCACCGCGGTGGCCATGCTGATCGTCGGCTGGGTCTCCAGCAGGATCGGCGCCAAGCACACCCTCATCGCCGGGCTCGCCGTCATCGTCGTGTTCGCCGCCCTGGCGGGCATGTCGGACTCCATCAACGGCATCGTCGGCATGCGCGCCGGCTGGGGACTGGGCAACGCGCTGTTCATCGCCACCTCCCTGGCCGTCATAGTCGCCTCGGCCAGCGGCGGCTTCGGCGGCGCGATCATCCTCTACGAGACGGCCCTCGGCCTCGGTATCGCCGTCGGCCCGCTGCTGGGCGGCGAGTTGGGAGCCATCAGCTGGCGCGGCCCGTTCTTCGGCGTCGCCGTCCTCATGGCCATCGCGCTGATCGCCACCGTGGCCTTCGTGCCCCAACTGCCCAAGCCGGCCACACGCACCTCCCCCCTCGCCCCGCTGGCCGCGCTGCGCCACCGCGGTCTGCTGACCATGGGGATCATGGCCCTGCTGTACAACTGGGGCTTCTTCACCATGCTCGGCTACGCCCCCTACCCGATGAAGCTCGACGCCCATCAACTCGGGCTGGTCTTCACCGGCTGGGGTCTGCTCGTGGCCGCCTTCAGCGTGTTCTTCGCTCCCCGGCTCCAGGCCCGCTACGGCACCGCGCCCGTGCTCTACGCCAACCTCGTCGGCCTCGGCATCGTCATGGCGGTGATCGCCGCCGGTGTCGGCACCCCGTCCGTGGTGATCACGGCCGTCATCGTCAGCGGCATCTTCATCGGCATCAACAACACGCTCACCACCCAGGCGGTCATGCTCGTCTCCCCCGTCGAGCGGCCGGTCGCCTCCTCCGCGTACGGCTTCGTCCGGTTCATCGGCGGCGGGCTCGCCCCCTACGCGGCCGGAAAGATCGCGGACGCCACCGACCTCAGCGTCCCCTTCTACGTCGGTGCCGCCACCTTCCTGCTCGCCATCCCGGTCCTGGCCAGCGGCCACAAGCTGCTCGGCGCGGCCGAGCGGCGCCCCGCGGAAGCCGCGCCCCTCGCTCCCACCCTGATCCCGGTGGGCGCGCAGGCGGCCCAGGGTGCGGCCCCCGTCATCGTCGCCGTCGGCAACCACCCCGGTGCAGGCGCCGTCGTCGACGCGGCCGCCGGGCTCGCCCGCGACACCAGCAGCGCTCTGGAGATCGTCCACGTGCAGCAGACGGCCGTCGTCGAGGAACAGGCCGTCGAGACGGAGACCGACGAGCAGGCCCGGGCCGCGGTCGCCGCGCATCTGGACCGGCTGGCCGCCGAGGGCGTCATCGCCACGGGCCAGGTCCTGCGCAGCGTCGGCGACCACGCCGCGGCGGGCCGGACGCTGGCCGAGCACGCGGACCGGGTCCACGCACGCAGCGTGGCCATCGGCCGCTCTCCCCGGGGCCCCCTCGCCCAGTTCGCCGACGGCAGCTTCACCACCGCCCTGACCCACGGCGCCCACTGCACCGTCGTCCTCGTCGACCCGCAGCACACGCCCCGCGAGCTCACCGCCGCGGCCATCGCGGAACTGCGGACCGCCTCTCGCTGAGGCGCCACGCCTGCCTGACCGTCACTCGGACGCCGCGCCGACCGCT
>NZ_JBEOWS010000090.1:0-27958 GCF_040296125.1 Streptomyces sp. NPDC002265
GGCGGCACCCGGCACGACGGCGGGTGCCACCCGGCGCCGCGTCGGGCGTCGTCCAGCGCCGCGTCAGACGTCGTCCAGCGCCGTGTCAGACGTCGTCCAGCGCCGTGTCAGACGTCGTCCGGCGCCGTTGTCAGGCGTCGGACGTCAGGCGTCGGACGTCAGGCGCGTAGGACGCGTCAGGCTTCGCCGAGGGCCGCGTCGGCGATGTGCTCGGCGATGGCCATGGAGGCCGTGGCGGCCGGCGAGGGCGCGTTGCGCACGGCGGTGATCCGGCCCACCCGGTGGATGCGGAAGTCGTCCACGAGGGTGCCGTCTCGGTCCAGGGCCTGGGCACGGACGCCCGCGCCGCCCCGGACCACGTCCCGGACGCCGACGCCGGGGACGTAGTGCCCCGCGTCCTTCATGAAGGCCGCCGCGGAGAACGACCCGCGGTACTCCTTGATGCCCGTACGCCAGTGCCGGGCCGCCATCCGCCAGGTGCCGGGGTAGGCGGCGAGGCCGAGCAGGTCCCGCGGGGAGATCCGGGTGCGCCGGTAGCCCTCCCGGGCCAGCGCCAGGACCGCGTTGGGCCCCACCTCCACCGTGCCGTCGACCCGGGGGGTGAAGTGCACGCCGAGGAAGGGGTAACGCGGGTCGGGCACCGGGTAGATCAGGCCCCGCACCAGGTTCGTACGGTCGGGCCTGAGCAGCATGTACTCGCCCCGGAAGGGGACGATCCGCGGCTCCTGCCGGTCCTGGGCGAGCCCGGCGACCGTGTCGGACTGGAGCCCCGCGCACAGGATCAGCCGGTCGACGCGCACCCTGTCCGCCGCGGAGGTCACGTCGATGCCGCCCGGTGCGTCGGTGATGCCGGAGACCCGGAAGCCGAGCCGCACCTCGCCGCCGCAGTCGGTGACGTCCCGCGCGAACTCCCGGGCGATCGCCGGGTAGTCGGTGATGGCGGTGCGCGGGGAGTGCAGGGCGGCGATGCCTCCCGCGTGCGGCTCCAGTTCCCTGATCTCGTCCCGGGATATCCTCCGCAGGTCCGGTACGTGGTTGTTCCTGGCCCGCTCGTAGAGACTGTCCATCCGGCCGAGTTCGTCCTCGCGGACCGCCACCACCAGTTTGCCGATCTCCCGGTACGGCAGCGCGCGGTCCTGGCAGTACTCGCGCAGCAGGGACACCCCGCGCACGCACAGCGCGGCCTTGAGGCTGCCCGGCGTGTAGTAGAGGCCGGCGTGCACCACGCCGGAGTTGTGGCCGGTCTGGTGGAGCGAAACCTCCTGTTCCTTCTCGAACACCACGACGCGGGTGCCGGGGCGGCGCAGGGCGATCTCGCGGGCGGTGGCCAGGCCCACGATGCCGGCCCCGACGACGCCGATCGTCTCGTCGGCCATAGGCGTCCTCCTTTCTTCTCCGCTTGCTCGCTGTCTCTTTGCTGTCCTGCGGTCTGTTTCAGGCGCCGTAGTGGACGGCGACCGTCTTGACCCGGGTGGAGAAGCGCAGGACTTCCTCCCCCTGCTCCTTGTAGGCCGTTCCGGAGTCGCGGAAACCACCGAAGGGCAGGTGCACGTCCCAGCCGGTGGTCGTGGTGTTGACCGCGATCTGGCCGCACTCGGCCTCGTCGGCGAAACGGTACGCGGCGGCCAGGTCGCGGGTGAAGACGGCGGCGGCGAGCCCGAAGCCGGAGTCGTTGACCGCCTCGACGGCCTGCTCGAAGCCGTCGACGGCGCGCACCGCGAGGACGGGTCCGAAGACCTCCTCGCGCCAGATGGCCGTCTCGGGGGTGACGTCGGCGAGCACGGTCGGCCGGACGTAGCAGCCGTGCGCGCGCTCGCCCTCGGTGTCGGCGCCGCCGCCGGTGAGGACCACGGCCCCCTGCCCGACGGCCCGGTCCAGGTCGGCGAGGACGCTGTCGCGCTGCCGGGGGCTGGACAGCGGGCACAGGGTGGTGGCCGGGTCCGTGCCCGGTCCGACGGTGAGCGTCTCGGCCTCGGCGACCAGGAGACGGGTGAACTCCTCGTACACCGGCCGCTCCACGATCACCCGGCTGGTGGCGGTGCAGCGCTGGCCGGCCTGGCCGAAGGAGGCGGCGACGACCGCCTTCGCGGCGGCCGGCAGGTCGGCGTCCGCCAGCACGACGGAGGCGTTCTTGCCGCCGAGTTCGCCCTGGAAGCGGACGTTGCGGTCGCCGAGGCGGCGGCGGATGCGGTTGCCGACGGCGTTGGAGCCGGTGAAGGTGATGCCGGCGATCCGCGGGTCGTCCAGCAGCGCCGCCTCGATCTGCGTGGTACGGCCCGTGACCACGTTGAGGACCCCGGCCGGCAGGCCCGCGTCGTGCAGGGCGCGGGCGAAGTGCAGCCCCGACAAAGGGGTTTCGCCGGCGGGCTTGAAGACGGCCGCGTTGCCGGCCGCGAGCAGCGGGGCGAGCTTGCGGGCCGGGGTGATCAGCGGGTCGTTCCACGGGCTGATCACCAGGATCACGCCGATGGGCTCGCGCTGGGTGTGGGTGCGGGTGTCCGGGCGGGCGTCGTGCAGCAGGGTGCCGTAGCCCTGGCGGGCCAGGCCCGCGTAGTAGTCGAGGAAGTCGGCGGCCTTACCGGCCTCGCCCCGGGCCTCGGCCAGGGTCTTGCCGTTCTCGGCGGTGACGTCGGCGGCGATCTCCGCCAGCCGCTCGCGGATCAGCCGGGCCGCCCCGGTGAGGATCCGGGCCCGCTCGAAGGGGCTGGTGCGCCGCCATTCGGCGAACCCGCGCTCGGCGTGGCCGTAGGCCCGGGTGACGTCCTCGGGGCCGAGGGCCGGGACGCGGGCGAAGGGGGTGCGGACGTCGGCGGGGTCGTGGACGTCGATCCATTCACCGGTCGCCACCCACTTTCCGCCCGAGAGCGCTTCCACAGTACGCAACGAGATCACTTCCTTGGTCGGCCGCGGTGCGGGCGGTGCGGTCTGGACGAGTGGTCCGGACCGGGCGGTCCGGCCGGGCGGCCATGGTGGCCGGATGCGACAACACACCATGTCGGGGCGGGTCCACCAGCTCCGCGACGGCAGGCAATGCTTGCGCCGCGCGCGGGTGGGCGGTGGCGGGATCCGTGCTGGAATCGGCGGGCCGGACGGCCCGCTCGGGGCCGCCGGAGAGCCGAGCACCACCCGAGTACCACCCAAGTACCACCCGAGTACCACCCGAGGAGAGACGGACATGGCCTACGCAGTCGTCGCCCACTACCGCTGCGCGCCCGCCGACGAGGCCACGGTGCGCGCCGCGCTGCTGAAGGCGCGGGAGTCCACCCGTGCGGAGCCGGCGAACCTGCTGTACGAGGTGCACGCCGTGGCCGGGGAGCCCGGCGGCTTCCTGCTCTACGAGCGGTACACGGACGTGGCCGGCTTCGAGGCGCACAAGGCGGCCGGGCACTTCAAGGAGCTGATCGTGGAGACGGTGTGGCCGCTGCTGAGCGACCGCACGGTCACCTTCGCCGAGGTCCTCTGAGTCCGGAACGGAAGCCGGAAGAGACCGGAAGGAGGGGCCCGGCGGGCTCCCTCCTTCCGGCTTCCTCCCACCCCGGATCAGAACCGGGCCGGAACCGGATCAGAACTCGTTGCCCCACACATAGCGGGCGAGGGTCTCCACCAGGACGAGCTTGCGGCGCTGGTCCTCCGCGCCGAGCAGCGGCCGCGCCGCCACGTCGGCGAAGCCGCGGGACGGGCAGAGGGCCGCGTCCTCCAGGTCCTTGAACTCCCCCACGGCGTCGATCCGTTCCATCATGGAGTCGATGTCCTCCAGGTCCGGCACGGTCGCGTCCACCACGCCGAGGCAGACGTCCCGGTCCTCGGGCAGCGCCCTGAGCAGGTCCAGTTCGGCCTTGGTGCCCCGGTCGAGGGGCAGCACCCAGCGGTCCACCGGGACGGCGGAGTACAGCCGTTCGGCGCGGCCCCGGTCCACCGCGGCGGGCGCCGCCCAGCCCGGTGCGAGGGCGATGCGTACACCCTCCGGGCGCCGGTCCAGACGTACCGCGGCAGCCTCGACGGCGAGCGCGTCCTCGAAGGACAGGGCGCCGGGGCTGTCCGGGTCGGTGGCCAACTCGCCCAGCAGCAGCGGGTTGTCGAGCTGGATGACGCGTACGCCCTGGGCGACAAGCAGCTGGATCTCGGCGTGGACGATCTCCGCGAGGGCCTCGCCGAGCTCCCGGGCCGAGGCCACGCCGAGGCCGGGCTCGAACGTGGTGGCGGCCAGATAGGCCGGTGACGGCAGGGTCGCCTTCGCGGCGATCACCGTCAGTTCGGTGAGCCGGGCGGCCCACTCCCCGAGCAGCGGCCCGTTGGCCTTGGGCAGGGCCTCGGCGACCCAGCGGACCAGACCGTCGGGGTCCTGCTCACCGGTCCGGCGGAAGCCGGAGACCCCGTCGAGGACCGCGCCGCGGAAGTCCTCGCGGGGGAAGTGGCCGTCGGTGACGACGGTGGAGCGCAGTCTGCGCTGGAACACCACCGCCTCCTGGACCGCCTTGAGTTCGGCGGCCGCCAGGGCGTCGGCGTCACCGGCGGCGCGGGCGGCGGTGAGCTCCGCGGGGCGCACCAGGCTGCCGTGGTGGTCGATGCGGTAGTTGTAGGTGTCCGCCATGGGTCAGTCCTTTCCGGGCCCGGCCGGCTTGCCCGCGACGCCCCAGGCGGCGAACTCCAGCTCGTAGCCGAGGGATGCGAGGACGTCGTCGGCGAGCTGCTGGTCCTCGTCCGCGGTGCCGCCGGCGATGCCGAGGCCGCCGATGATCTCGCCGTCCTTCTTGATGGTGACGCTGCCCTCGGCGGCCATGATCGGCAGGGCCGCGCCGGGCAGTTGGGACAGCTGGGAGAAGAAGACCGGCTGGCTCTCCTGCCACTTCTTCAGCATCGGGCCGGGGCGCTGCATCACGGCCGCCGTGTACGCCTTGGCGCGGGCGATGTCCGGGGTCAGGGGGCGGGCCCCGTCGGGCCGGCGGATCGCCACGACGAAGCCGCCGGCGTCGACCACGGCCACGCTGACCGCCTTGCCCAGGTCCTGGGCGCGCCGGTGGACGGCGGCGATGATCTCCTCGGCCGCTTCGAGGGTCACGTTGCTCATACGGTGTCCTCCGGGACGGTCAGGGTGCGGCGCAGCCGGGCGATCGCCGCGTTGTAGGCCTGGGGCGTCTCCCAGTACATGGAGTGCGGGGCGCCGGGGACGATCTCCAGGTGCGAGCCGGGCAGCAGTTCGTGGGCGCGGGTGACGGTCTTGACGCCGAGGACGGCGTCCCGCTCGCCGGCCAGGAAGGCGACCCGCACCCCGCTGTCGCGGATGTCGTCCAGGGACGGTCCGTCGGTGTCGAGGTTGCGCAGGTCCTGCATCCTGGCGACGTTGAAGGTGCCCATCTGCTGGAAGAGGAAGGTGAGGTCGGCGCGCTCGCGCTGGAACCGGGCGGTGAGCAGGCGGTCGATGACGGGCAGCTTGACCGCCTCGGCGCGGTCGGCGGCGGCCAGCTCCCTCAGCTCGGGGTGGCTGATGCCGCCCAGGGAGTGGCCGAGGACGACGGAGGCGACGCGCTCGGGGCGCAGCAGGGCGGCCCGCAGCACGGCGACGGAGCCGATGGACTGGCCGACCAGCATGACGTCGGTCAGGTTCTCGGTGTCGAGGACGGCGACCACGTCGCCGGGGAAGTCCTGGCCGTCGAACTCGGGCATGGAGGAGTCGGACCTGCCGAAGCCGCGCAGGTCCACGGTGACGACCGTGAACTCCTCGCGCAGCGCGGCGACCTGCTGCCACCAGGCGGCGTGGTGGCCGCCGCTGCCGTGCACGAACAGGATCGCCGGACCGCTGCCGTGACGCTCGTAGTAGATGGAGGTGCCGTCGGAGTCGGCGTAGGGCATGGAAAGGAACTCCTGGTCGGTGACGGTCAGTTGGGGCGCTTGGCGTGGTGGACCACTTCGATCATGGTGTGGTCGGGGTCGTGGATGTAGCAGAACTTCGACTGGTTCTCGGGGCGTTGGATCGGCCGGGTGTGCCGGATGCCGAGCTCCTTGAGGTGGGCGAGGAAGTCGTCCCAGTCGTCGACCTCGACGGCGAAGTGGTAGGGCGCCATGCGCTCCATCTCCTCGACCGGGGTGAAGTGCAGGTCGAAGTTGCCGCGTGTCATCAGCACCACGCGGGTGTTGGACTTGGGCATGATGCGCTTCATCCCGAAGACCTTCGAGTACCAGGCCGCGGTCCGGTCGGGGTCGGTGGTGGGGAAGTTGACGTGGTGGATGTAGCGGGGTTCTGCGCTCATGGTCGGTTCCCTTGCTCCTCTTCGAGTTGTACGGGGTTGGACAGCGTGCCGATGCCGCTGATCTCGACCTCCACGGTGTCCCCGGGCGCGAGCCCGCAGGTGGACTCGGCGCCCATCCACAGCACGTCCCCGGGCAGCATGGTGTTGTGCCTGGTGATCTCGACGATGTAGTCGAAGGGGTCGAAGACCATGTCGCCGGTGGGGAAGGCGGCGCGCACCTCGCCGTTCACGCGGAGTGTCGTCGTCTGGGCGAGGGCGTCGACGTCCGTCTCGATCCAGGGCCCCATGGGTTTGAAGGTGTCGCTGTTCTTGCTGCGCCAGAAGGTGCGGTCCTGGTGCTGCCAGGTGCGGGCGCTGACGTCGTTGCCGATGGTCCAGCCGAAGACGGCCGCGCGGGCCTCGTCGCGGGTGGCGCGGCGCAGGGTGCGGCCGATGACGGCGACGAGTTCCGGCTCGGCCTCGAACCTGCCCTCCACCTCGGCGGGCCGGACGATCGGGGTGCGGTGGCCGGTGAGGGCGTTGTTGGCCCGGTAGCCGACCTCGGGCCGCTCGGGCACGACGGCGGCGGTGTTGCCCAGCCGGGCGGCGTGCGCGATGTGCCGGGGGTAGTTCATGCCGACCGCGTAGAACACGGGCGGCACGACGGGCGGCAGCCAGACGGCGTCGGCGCGGGGCAGCACCCCGAGGACCTCGGGGTCGGTCTCGATCGGGGAGCCGGACAGCAGCTCGACGTCCTCCTCCCCCACCCGGGCCCACATCACGCGGCCGCCGGCCGAGACTCGGGCGTACCTCACGGCACCAGCAGGTGGGAGACGCGCTTGGTGACGAGGTACGAGTCCAGCGCCTCGGGGCCGCCCTCGCGGCCGTAGCCGCTGTCCTTGACGCCGCCGGAGGGGGCCTCGGAGACGGATCCGCCGCAGTGGTTGACGGAGAGGATCCCGGCCTCCAGTCCGGCCACCAGCCGCTCGGCGGTGGCCGCGGACTCGGTGAAGGCGTAGGCGGCCAGTCCGTACGGAGTCGCGTTCGCGGTCGCGAGCGCCTCGTCGAGATCGGTGAACGGGACGATCGGCGCGAGCGGCCCGAACGGCTCCTCGTGCATGAGTTCCGCGTCGGCCGGTACGCCGGTCAGGACGGTCGGCGCGAAGAAGTAGCCGGGGCGGTCCAGGCGTTCGCCGCCGGTGCGGATCTCGGCGCCGCGGGCGACGGCGTCCGCGGTCAGGCGCTCCATTGCCGACAGCCGGCGCTCGTTGGCCAGCGGCCCCATCGTGGTGCCCTCGGCGAGTCCGTCCCCGACGACGACGGCCTCGGCGGCCCGCACGAACTCGGCGGTGAAGGCCTCGGCGATGCTCTCGTGGACCAGGAAGCGGCTGGGCGAGGTGCACACCTGGCCGGCGTTGGCGAACTTCGCCTGTGCGGCCCGGCGGGCGGCCTTCACGGGGTCGGCGTCCGCGCAGACGATCACCGGGGCGTGGCCGCCGAGCTCCATCAGGGAGGGCTTCATGACCCGGCCCGCGTGGGCGGCAAGCAGCTTGCCGACGGGGACCGAGCCGGTGAAGGCGACCAGGCGGACGGCCGGGGCGTCGATCAGGTGGGCGGAGACCTCGGCCGGCTCGCCGAAGACGAGGTTGAGGACCCCGGCGGGCAGGCCCGCGTCGGCGAAGCAGGCCACCAGGGCGGCGGCGGTGGCGGGGGTCTCCTCGGAGGCCTTGATGATGATCGAGCAGCCTGCGGAGAGCGCGGAGGAGATCTTTCGCATCGGGCCGCCGGCCGGGAAGTTCCACGGTACGAACGCGGCGACCGGGCCGACCGGTTCGCGCCGTACGGTCAGCAGGGTGTCGGGCTCGGAGGGGATGATGCGGCCGTAGGCGCGGCGGGCGTCGTCGGCGTGCCAGCGCAGGGTGTCGGCGACCCGGCGGGCCTCACCGGTGGCCTCGGCCAGCGGCTTGCCCTGCTCCAGGGTCATCACCCGGCCTACCTCGGCGGCGCGCTCGGTCAGCAGGTCGGCGGCGGTGTGCAGGATCGCGGTGCGCCGGGCTATGGGTGTCTCGCGCCAGATGCGGAAGCCGGCCGTCGCGGCGTCGAGCGCGCGGTCCAGGTCGGCGGGGGTGGCCAGCGGTACCTCTCCGATCACCTTCTCGGTGGCCGGGTCGACGATCGGGGCGGTACGTCCGGTGCCGCCCTGGCACCACTCGCCCGCGATGTACATGCGGACGGCGGGGTAGCCGTGGTCGGTGGTCATGGGTGGGTGCCCTCTCAGGAGCGAGCTGGGGTCCGGCCCGCGGGCCGGGCGTGGGTCAGGACGCGGGGGTGGCGTCCTGCTGGTCGCGGTTGGTGCGCAGCGCCCAGATGTGGTGCGGCGGGGTGGTCTGGTGCACCCGGGTCTCGTAGGTGTCGTCGACGCGGTCCATGTCGGCCGCGTACTCGACCCGGCCGCCGCAGGGGGCGTGCAGGAAGCGGAAGACGTTGGAGCCGACGGTGTGGCGGCCGAGCCGGCGGGCCTCCCGCCACCCGTGGTCGATCATGTGGTTGCCGCCCTCGATCACGTCGTCGAAGCCGGGGACCTCGTAGGCGATGTGGTTGACGCCCGCCTTGTCGGGGCGGTGGCACAGCAGCATGGTGTGCTGGTCGTCGTCGCCGGGGGCCTGCATGAACACGCCCATGGGCTCGACCACGTCGGTCGGGCGGAAGCCGAGGCGGCCGGTGTAGAACGCGACGGCCTCGTCCTTGCCGTGTTTGGGGATGTTGAGCGCGACATGGCACATGCGCAGCGGGCGCACCCGGGTGATCGGCTCCAGCGCCGTGTTCCAGCGCCGGACGCTGCCGAGCGCGTTGGCGGGCCTGGGCTCGACGGTCGCGGGCCGCGGCCGGGCGAGGGTGAGGCCGACGCCGAAGCCGGTCTCGTCGATGCTGTGGTGGACGCCGTCGGCGCTCTCGCGCACCGGGCGGTCCTCGGCCACCGCGGCCACCAGCCGTTCCAGTTCCCGGGCGGTGTCGACGCCCCAGACCACCTCGCGCAGGGTGGGGCCGCTCTCCACCGGCGGCGGCAGCAGGGTGCCGGGGTCGGAGTCGAGGTGCAGGGTCTGTCCGGTGAGCGTCTCGAACACCGCGTGTTCGCCGGTCCGTTCCAGCAGGAACAGTCCGAAGTCGTCGAAGAACCGGGCGCATTCGTCGAGGTCGTCGATGCTGTAGGTGACCGATTCGATTCTCTGGATTCCCATGGATTCCTCGTTTCCGGGTCGCCTGGCGAGCGTAGATTTCGGGTTGCGAGGGCCTCAATGGCCCGAGGTCCACGCAGTGCGCAATCGTTTCTTGCGCGGCCGGCCCACGCGCTCGGCCCAACAGGCCCTGGTCAGGACCGGATGGCGGGGAACGGGTTGCGCGCGAACCAGTCGGCGAGGAAGTCCAGGAACACACTGATCTTGCGCGGGGTGTCCTGTCCGGGACCGTAGATCGCGTACAGCGGGCGGTCGGGTACGGCCAGTTCCGGCAGGAGTACCTGGAGGGCGCCGGAGACGAGGTCGTCGTAGGCCGGCCGCTGGGGCAGCAGTGCGATGCCCCGGCCGTGCACGGCGGCCTTCTGCAGGGCGATGTAGGAGTTCGACGAGAACGCGATGTTGCGGATCTTGTGCAGGGTGCTCGCGTGGCCGTGCCCGATCCGCCACACCGGGTCGTTGACGTGGACGAGGCAGTCGTGCGCGGCGACGTCGTTGGGGTGCGCGAGGGCGCCGTGCCGCTTGATGTACTCCTGCGAGGCGCACAGCACGAACGGCAGCGAGGAGATCTTCTTCAGACGGACGCTGGAATCCCGCAGATCCCGGGTGTGGAAGGCGACGTCGAATCCGCCGTCCAGGAAGTCGTAGGTGCGGTCCGACATCCCGCCGAGTTCGAACCGGACCTGGATTTTCGGATGGGCGGCGGAAAAGGCGGCGATGGCGTCGCCGAGGTCCAGGCTGCCTATCCATTTGGGGCAGATGATGCTGAGCGTCCCCTCGGCCCGGTCGTGCAGCCGGGCGATACCGGCGTCCTCGGCCTCGATCTCCTCCAGGATGCGGGCGGCGAACTCCGCGTACCGCCGGCCGGGCTGGGTGAGGCTGACCGAGCGGGCGGTGCGGTTGACCAGGCGGACACCCACCTGGCGTTCCAGCTCGGCGACGTGCCGTGACACCAGCGAACCCGACGAGCCCAGCTTCTTGGCGGCCCCGCTGAAGCTGCCCACCTGGGCGACGGTGACGAAGCTGTGCATGAGGAGCAAGCGATCCATGTTTCCTCCGGGGACCACTCCCTGTCCGGCCCGCGCCGGGACAGGGAGCAAAGGGGTCGCCGAACCCCGCCGGAATGTCCTGACAGCGGCTCCACCAGGACATCTCGGCGACTCGACGGACGTGCGGCTCGGACATGGCGAGCCGGGCACCGGGACCGGTGGGGGCCCGGCGGCAGGTCCGGTGGGACCTACTTCGGGCAGTACTGCGGCGCCTCGCTCAGGTTGTCCTTGGTGACCAACACAAGAGGAATGTTGGCAATCTTGTCAACCTTCTTCTCGGCAAGGAGGGCGACCGTGTCCTTGACCGCGGTCTGCCCGATGGTCAGCGCGGAGTTCGCGACGGTGGCGGAGAACTGGCCGCTCCTGACCGCGGCGAGCCCCTCGTCGGTGCCGTTGACGGTGACGATCTTGACGTCCCCGGCGCCCGCTGCGTCGAAGGCCTTTCGGACGGCGAAGGCCATCTCCTCGTTGGCGACGAAGGCGTAGTCGAGGTCCGGATTGGCCTGGATCATGTTCTCCGCCACGTCCTGGGCCTTTGCGGGATTGAACATGCCGGGCTGGTTGGCGACCACCTTCGCGGTCGCCGGCAGCCCGCTCTTGAACCCGCCCACCAGCAGGTCGGAGGCGGCCCCCGGGGCACCTGCGACGATGCCCACCTGCACGTCCCTGCCGCCGGCGTCCTGGGCGATCCAGCCGGCGTCCAGGCCGCCGACCTTCTTCAGGTCCACGACGGCCGCGCCGAGGATGTCGCCGGTGTCGCTGGTGGCCACGGACGTCAGGTAGATCGGGATGCCGGACGCCTTCGCCTTGGCTATGTCGCCCTTGAGCGCGTCGACGTTGACGGTCTGCACGATCAGCGCGCTGACGTTGCGGGAGATCATGTCCTCGATGTTGGACAGCTCGGTCCCGGCGTTCTGGTGCGAGTTGGACGTGTAGACCTTGGCGTTCTCGGTCTTCGCCGTCTGCTCGACGGCCTTCTGCAGACAGCTGTGGAAGCTGGTGTCGCCGCCGTTGACGAACCCGAGGGTGACGTCACCGGAGCTGGACGGGTCGTCGCTGCCGGCACAGGCGCTGAGCGCCAGGGTGGTGCAGGCGACCGCGGCGAACAGGGCGTGACGGGAACGGGCGGGAAGTCTCATGGTGGACCGCCTTTCGGGACGGGCTGGGGCACGAAGGACCGCGGGCACGGCGGACTGCCGGTACGACGGGCTGCGGGCGCGACGGACCGTGAGCACGGCGAGCCGTGACCAGGACGTGCGGGAGCGAAGAGGGTGCGAGGAGGTGAAGCGGCTGCGGGGGGTGGTGCTCAGCGCCGCGCGGAGCGGGCCTTGTGCAGCTCGTTGGCGACGGCCGCGACGAGCAGCACCGCGCCGACGGAGACCGGCTGGTAGTTGCTGGAGAAGTCCAGGAGGTTGAGCGCGTTGGCGACCACCCCGAGGAGCACCAGGCCCAGCGCGGTGCCGGTCACGGTGCCGTAGCCGCCCGCGAGCGAGGTGCCGCCGATGACGACCGCGGCGACGACGGCGAGTTGCAGCGAGAGGCCGGCGGTGCCGCCGGGGCTGCTGGAGCCCAGCCGGGACAGCAGCATCAGGCCCGCCAGCCCGGAGAGGGCGCCGGTGGTGCCGTAGAGCACGAGCTTGCGCGCCGTGACGTTGATGCCGCTGAGGCGGGCGACGTGCTCGTTGCCGCCGATGGCGAAGGCGTCCCGGCCGAACACGGTGAACCTCATGACCAGGGCGGTGGCCACCAGCACCAGGACCGCCACGACCAGCAGGTACGGGACGCCGAGGAGCTTGTTGTTCCCGAGCGCGAACATCCGGGTGCCGATGGAGATGGTGTTGCCGTCGTGCACCAGGAGGGCGACGCCGTCGAGCAGGGTGGCCGAGGCCAGGGTCGCGACGAAGGGTGCCACCCTGGTGAACGTCACGACCAGCCCGTTGACCAGACCGATGGCCGTGCCCAGCAGCAGCGCGACGGCCACCGCGTAACCGGTGGGCTGTCCGCTCGCCAGCAGCCTGGCCGCGACGGCGGCGGTGACCGCGACGTTGCTGCCCATGGAGAAGTCCATGCCGCCCGCGGTCATCAGCAGCGTGAGACCGGCGGCGAGCACGGCGTTGACGCTCACCTGGCTCAGGATGTTGACGATGTTGCGGTCGGTGGCGAAGGTCTCGGTCCGCAGCGCGGTGAAGGCGACCACGATCACCAGGACCGCGATCAGAGCGGCGTGCGGTACGCCGCGCAGGGCGCCGGGCGAGAACCGGGAGCGGCGCCCTGCGGGCGGCTCGGACACGCCGGGGGCGTCGGGAAGGGTCTTGACGCTCACTGCGGTTGACCTCCGAGGGCGGTGGCGACGAGCTCGTCGCGCGTGATGGCGGTGATGTCGTGCACGGCGACCGTGCGGCCGGCGCTGACCACGACGACCCGGTCGGCCAGGCGCATGACCTCCTCGGCGGAGGAGGAGGCGAGCAGTACGGCCACCCCGCGCGAGGCGAGGTCGTCGACGAGGGTGTGGATGTCGGCCATGGCCGCGATGTCCACGCCGTTGGTGGGGTCCTCGAGGAAGCAGGCGGCCGGCCCGGTCTCCAGCCACTTGCCCAGCAGGACCTTCTGCTGGTTGCCGCCGGACAGTGCGCTCACCGGAGGGTTCCCGGTGAGGGAGACCACCCCGTAGGCGCGGCGCACCGGTTCGGCCCGGCGGGCGAGCCGGTCCCGGCGGTGCACCCGGCGGCGGGTGAAGCGGTCGTCGGCGAGCATCAGGTTCTCGTCCAGGGACAGGTCCGGTACGAGTCCCAGGGTGCGGCGGTCGCCCGTGACGCACCGCAGACCGCTGCCGAGGGAGGCCGGGATGCTGCCGACGGCCACCGGGCGGCCGTCCACGTGCAGTTCGCCGCTGTCGGGGCGCTGTCGTCCTGACAGCAGGTCGAACAGCCTCGACTGCGCGTCGCCGGCCGGTCCGAGGACGGCGACGACCTCGCCCCTGCGCACCTCGACGGAGAAGTCCCTGATCGCCCGGCCCTGACTCAGCGACCGTATTTGCAGGCCGAGTTCGCTCTTCGGCGCGGGGCGTTCGGGGCGCCGCGAGACGACGTCCCGGCCGACCATGGCGCGGACCAGTCCGGCGGGGTCGAGCTCCTCGGCCGGACCGGTGCGCACCACCGACCCGTCCCGCAGGACGGTGATGCGGTCGGCGACGGCCATCACCTCGTCGATGTAGTGCGAGATGTAGACGACGGCGACGCCGTCGTCGCGCAGCCGGCGCACCAGGGCGCGGATCCGGTCGGCGTCCTTGGCGCTCAGACAGGCGGTCGGTTCGTCGAGTACGAGGACGCGGCCGCCGCGGCGGACCTCGCGGGCCACCTCGACCATGGTCTGCTCGGCGACGGTGAGCGAGCCCGCGGTCCGCTCCACGTCGATGTCGATGCCGAGCGAGTGCAGCGCCTCGCGGGCCTGCTGTCGTACGGCCTTCCAGCGCACCGCGGCGCGCCGGGTGGGCAGGTCGCCGAGCAGGACGTTCTCGGCGACCGTGAGGCCCATCGCCAGTTCGCGGCGCTGCGGCACCGAGGCGATGCCGAGCCGGCGGGCCCTGCGCACGGTCAGCCCGGGGTGCGCGTGACCATCGACCTCGACCGTGCCGCCGTCGGGCTGGTGCACCCCGGACAGGACCTGAACGAGCGTCGACTTGCCGGCGCCGTTCATGCCCATCAGGGCGTGGATCTCACCCGGGTACAGGTCGAGGTCGACCCCTTTCAGCGCCGCCGCCCCGCCGAAGCTCTTGCTGACGCCCCGGATCCGCAGGACGGCCGTGGCGGCCGTACCGGCACCGCTGTCGGTGCTCTTCCTCGCGGTCACGGCAGTACCTCCCTGCGTACGCGGGCGGGTCGGGGAACTCACGGCTGCGGCCGTTCGGCCGCGGCGCGGACGCGTCCGTAGCCGCGGATGTCGGGGAACGGGGGCTGCCTGTCGGCCTGGAGGTCGACCTGGAAGGTGTTCAGGCACATGCCGAGCATGGTGAAGTTGCCGAGCGCGCCGATGGTGTCGACCAGGCCTTTGGCGCCGAAGTGCGCAAGGGCGCGGGCGAACGTCTCGTCGGTGACGAAATGCTCGTCGAGGATCTCCCGGCAGAACTGATAGAAATCCTGGTCCACTTCGTTGTCGAAGACCGCCTCGCGCTTTTCGGCGATGGCCTTCACCGCGGTCTGCGGAATGCCGGCCTCGATCGCCTGGTGCACATGTGCGTTCCACGAGTACTGCGCGTCCCAGTTGCGGGCCGCCATCAGCAGCGTGAGTTCCCGCAGATGCTCGGGGAGACTGCAGTCGAACCGGGCGAACGCGCCGAGCGACTCGGCCCGTTCGCACATCTCCGGGCTGTGCAGCCAGACCCGGAAGGGACCGCGGACTGCGCCGCGGCGGCCGGCGATACGGGCCGCCAGTTCCTGCTGCCGCGGGTCCATTTCCTCTTCGTCGAGAACGGGGAGCCTCATCTGGCCGTTACCTGCCTTTTCTTTCCGGCGCGTTTCACTCACGGGTCGAGAAGCCGTGCGGTGACAGGTGACGGTACAGCCGGGTCCGGGTTGCTCACCCTTCTCGGAATGCAAGGTAAAGCTGCACGCCGGAGGGCACCCGTTCCCGCCCGCGCGACCTAACGTCGTTCCTCGCATCACGTCGGAAGTGGAAGGGAACCCCGGATGACCACGATCATCAAGGTCGCGTCCGTGCCGTTGCTGGACAGGGGCGGTTCGGTCGTGACGACACCGTTGATCACGACCACGTCGGCGGACGGGGAGAACCGCATCACCAGCGGGATGAGCGTCTATCCGGTGGGCTCCGGCGCGCCGCTGCACTCGCACAACTGCGACGAGCACGTCACGGTCCTCGACGGCGAGGCGGAGGTCTGGGTCGACGGCGAGGTCACCAGGCTGGAGCGGTACGACACGACGTACATCCCCTCCCCGATCCCCCACCTCTTCCGCAACGTCGGCGACCGCCCGCTGCGCATCCTGTGGGTGTACTCCTCCGGCCACGTCACCCGCACGTTCACGCAGACCGGCAGGACGGTGGAACACCTCTCACCCGCGGACCAGATGGGCTGAGCCGACAGATCCCGTACACACGCCGCGGGGGCGGGCAGGAGACAGTGCCGGCACCGCCACCCCGCGCACGGCGGGTCGGTCACCTGGGGGCGGTCACGTCCACCGTCTATTGCCCGTCAGGAGTCCCCTCGAATGCTTTGAAGCAGACGTCCCGGCCGGTATTGCAGATCTCGGCGTCCATCGGGAGGTGTACGCCCGCCGGGAATTCGTACGTCAGAAATGTCATCGTCCTGCCCGAGGGGAACTTCACCGTGGCTTCCTGCACCGGGGTCGCGTGCTTCGGCGTACCGCCGGTGAAGGCGAAGGGCCCGGGGGTGTTCTCGACGACGCTGACACTGAGCCACATCACGTGTCCTTCGGGATCGTCGAGGGCGTGCGGAGCGGCATGGCCCACGTGCACGTAGCCCTGCGGCTTCCGCTTCGGCGCAAGACCGAAGCACCGCCGGTCCGAGCCGAGCTCGCGGATCGAGATCTGGCAGTACCTGTCGGCGTCCGGCATCCAGACGACATCGCCTGTGCCCGCCGGCCGACGGCGTAGAACGGCAATCTCGGACGTCACCGGGACGGCCTCCCCCGCCCGCAACAACGCGCTGTACGCCTGGACCAGCCGCGTGTCCTTCAAGGTGATCACTGCCGTGCCCAGGGGCGTGGCAGGACCGGGCTCGGGCCTTTCGGCGGAACCGGAGGGAGCGTGAGAGGAGGGAGCCGGGAAAAGGGAGGGAGAGCTCAGCGGGGGGTCGGCGTCCGTGCACGCCGTGGCCGCTGCCAGCAGTATCCCGACCATCGCAAGAAGCCCGCGCTTCATCGCCCACCCCCCGGTTGTCCGGATCATAGCCACCGATCGGTGACGCGGCATCAGGAAAAGCACCCGCCGGCCCCCGCATCCCGTGCGGTGACCGGCGTTGGTCCTTCCCCCTGGTGGCAGGGGCGGTCGGTGCGGTCAGTGGGCGGCGACCAGTTCCTGCTCCGTGCTGTCCGTGTCCGTGGCCTTGGCGCTGCGCAGGGCCGCGATCCCGATGAAGACCATCGAGGAGAGGCCCGCCAGGGCGAAGGCGGTGAAGCCCCAGTCGCCGTGGCCCGCGGCGAGCAGCTGGCCGCCGAGCCACGGGCCGAAGACGGCGCCGAAGCGGCCCATGCCGGAGGTCCAGCCGACGGCGGTGGCGCGGTCGCCCGGGTCGGAGCGGATCGAGACGGTCGCGTAGATCATCGTCTGGGCGCTGTTGAGGAAGACGCCGGTGAGGAAGACGACCACCATGGTCACGCCCATCGGCATGTGGACGCTGAGCAGGAAGACTCCGGCGGCGGTCAGCGCGAACCAGAGCGCGGAGACCCGCGGGGCGCCGAAGCGGTCGGCGGCCCGGCCGGCCACCAGCATGCCCACGATGCCGCCGAGGTTGAAGACGACCACGAAGGTCAGGGCGGAGCCGAGCTCGTAGCCCTCGGCGCGCATCAGGGTGGGCAGCCAGGTGGCGACGCCGTAGACCAGCAGCAGACCGCCGAAGGAGGCCAGCCAGTACAGCAGGGTCTGCGTCCACTCGCCCCCGCGGAAGAGGTTGACCAGCGCGTTCCAGCGGTCGGCCGCGCCCTGTCGGACGGACGACTTGGTCGCGGGCAGCTCGACGTCGTAGCGGTCGGCCAGCGCGCGGGCCTCCTCGGTGCGGCCCTTGGCGACCAGGAAGCTCAGCGACTCGGGCAGGAACCTGGCCAGCACCGGGGCGAACAGGAGCGGGGTCACGCAGACCCAGAACGCGGACTGCCAGCCGACCGGCTCCACCAGCCACTTGGCCACGTAGGCGGAGAGGATGCCGCCGGCGTGGTGGGCGGTCATCAGCAGGCCGATGACGATGGCGCCGCGGCCGCGGGGGGCGTAGTCGGAGACCATGCTGATCGCGGTGGGCAGCAGGCCGCCGAGGCCGACGCCCGCCAGGGTCCGACCGAGGCCGAAGACCGCGAGGCTGTCCGCCAGGGCGCACACGCCGGAGGCCAGCGAGAACAGGGCCACGCAGGCGACCATGAGCTTCTTGCGGCCGATCCGGTCGGCGACGGTGCCCGCGGTGAGGGCGCCGACCAGCATGCCGAAGGTGGCGTAGCTGCCGAGGTCGCCGGCCTGGTCGGGGGTGAGGCCGAAGGTCTTCGTCGCGAGCAGGTGCGGCAGCACCGAGCCGTAGATGAACATGTCGAGGCCGTCGAAGAGGACGGCCAGCCAGCACAGACCGACGACCAGGAAGGCCAGTCTGCTGCCGCGGGCGGGCAGCGCGAGGGAGGAGGACATCTTTGTTTTCCTCTCGTCCAGGAGGCGTTCCCTGGAGGAACTCGATGAGGGTCCCCCAGCTCGGGCGGAGCCGAGAACTCGGGGGTGGGTCGTCGCGGCTCGTGCGGCCGACCCGGTGTGCGCTAGACGCTAAGGATCTACCCCAAGAGTGTCAACGCTTTTGTCAACAATCTCATCAACGATCTGACAGAGGGGCTCGTCGTCGTATGCGCGAAAGGGTGGGCGCGCACCTCGATGCGCCGCCCACCCCCGCGGAAGTCCCCGTTACGCGACCGGCGGTGTGCCGTGCGTGTGGAAGGACTGGATCGTCTTCAGGCCCCAGGCCTGCCCCTTGGCCCGCTCCGCCTCGGTCCAGGTGACCAGCGGCCAGTCGGGGGCCAGCACCAGCCGCGTGAGCGGGTTGCACAGCTCGATCCGGTTGCCGCCCGGCTCGTAGACGTACAGGAAGAACGTCTGCTGGATG
Organism: Streptomyces sp. NPDC002265; assembly: GCF_040296125.1. Classification (NCBI taxonomy): domain Bacteria; kingdom Bacillati; phylum Actinomycetota; class Actinomycetes; order Kitasatosporales; family Streptomycetaceae; genus Streptomyces; species Streptomyces sp. NPDC002265. Next base: position 18,335 of record NZ_JBEOWS010000090.1, read on the forward strand.
GCGTGCTTGTGCGGTCCGGTCTCGATGAACACACCGCTGTCGATGGCGAGGTCGGCGGCGCGCAGGATGTCCTCGCGGGTGTCGGTCGCGAACGCGATGTGGTGCAGCCGGCCAGCCGAGCCGGTCCAGTCCGAGGTGTAGACGACGTCGTACGACTTATCGGTGAAGGTCAGCCAGCGGGCCGCGATCCTCCCGGTGTCGAGCCGGATCTGCTCGGTGGGCCGGGCGCCCAGCACCTGCTGCTGGAACTCGGCGTTGGCGAGCACGTCGGCGGCCAGGAAGTTGATGTGGTCCAGGCGCCGCACGCCCACGCCCCGGTTCGGCTTGGCCTGCGGCTGGTTCTTCAGGGCCGGCCTGAGCTCGTCGGGAGCCTGGTAGTACTCGCTCTCCCAGTACAGGGCGTGCTCGTGGCCGTCCGGGTCGGTGGTGACGTAGAGCTTGCCCAGGCCCGGTTCGTCCTCGGCCCAGTGGCCGGTGCCGCCCGCCGCCTCGACCGCCTCGATCCGGCGGTGCAGGGCCTCCTCGCTGGAGGTGCGCAGGGCGAGCCGGCCCAGGCCGGGCTGTTCGCGGGCGGTGAGCACCAGGCTGTGGTGCTCGTAGTCGTCGAAGGTGCGCAGATACACGGTGTCGCCCTGCTGCCCGTTGACGGTGAGACCCAGGTAGTCGGTGAAGAAGGCGACGCTGGCGTCCAGGTCCGGGGTGAACAGCTGGGCGTGGCCGATGTGGGCGATGTCGCCGAGCGGCGGAGTCATCACTGACCTCCTCGGGATGGTGCGGATGCGGGCGCGGCACACGGTGCCGGGGACCGGGGCGGTCCCGTCTCGGCGGACCGGGGGAACACGGTGCCGTCGAAGATCTTGCGGGCCGTGCGGACCACGGCCGTGCGGTGGGCGGTGGGCAGGCCGTCGGGACCGACCCCGAGGCTACTTTCGATGTCCAGGAACCCGGTGGGATGCTCGATGCGGACTCGGTCACCCCGGTCCGGGAGCCGGGCGAGCCCGGCGCCCACACCCCCTTCGATCCGAAGGCCGGCGGCGACGCTCGCCGCCCCGAGCACCCCGATCGACGGATGGCAGCGCACCGGGATGAAGGTCCGGGTGGTGATCGCGCCGCCGTCACGCGGTGCGGCGAGCAGCGTGAGCTTGGGCACGGTGGTGTCCGAGACGTCGCCCAGTCCCATCAGCCGGCCCGCCGCCAGGCGGATCTCCCGCAGCCGGTCGGCCAGCGCGAGGTCCTCCTCCAGGTCCTTGGGGCTCTCGTAGCCGGTGACCTTGAGGTCGGCGGCGGCGATGAGCACGGTCGGCATGCCGTTGTCCACGCAGGTCACCGGTGTGCCGTCGATCAGGTCCCGGACGTTCCCGGTGGGCAGCAGCGGGCCCTCCCCCGGCGGGAACTCGATCGTCACGGGGGCGGCCGTACCGGGCACCCCGGAAATTTCCGTGACCCCGGCGTACGAAAGGCGGCCGCCAGGCGTGGGGAAGGTCGCCGTGGCGAGATCGCCGCTGTTGACCATCCGGATGCGTACGGAGGTGTGCTCCGGCCCGGCCGGGACCAGCCCGCGTTCCACCGCGAACGGGCCGACTCCGGCCAGGATGTTCCCGCAGTTCTGACGATCACTCACTTCAGGCCGGTCCACGGCGACTTGGAGGAAGAGATAGTCGACGTCGGCCCGCGGGTCGGCGGACGGGGAGATCACTCCCACCTTGCTGGTGAGCGGGTGCGCCCCGCCCAGGCCGTCGATCTGCCGCTCGTCCGGACTGCCCATGACGCGCAGCAGCAGCGCGTCGCGGGCGGCCGGTTCGGCGGGCAGGTCGGCGGCCAGGAAGTAGGCGCCCTTGGAGGTGCCGCCCCGCATCAGCAGGCAGGGCAACTCCTCGGACCCGCCGGTCACGATCCGGCTCCCTCGCCGCTGTACTCCTCGTAGCTGCGGTACTCGACGCCGAGTCGTACGAGGGTCTCGCGCAGGCCGTAGCGGTCCAGGCCGAGTTCGCCGTCGAGGAAGGCGGCCCGGGTCCCGGCCTCCTTGGCCTCGCGGGCCTCGGACGCCTCGACCGTGGCGCGGGCGCGTTCGCGGGGGACGACCACCACGCCGTCGTCGTCGGCGAGGATCACGTCACCGGGGCGGACGACCTGGCCGTCGATGGCGATCGGCACGTTGACCGAGCCGCCGGTGGCCTTGACCGTGCCCTGCGAGGAGACCGCCCGCGCCCAGGCCGCGAAGCCCATGTCGCGCAGCTCCTGGGTGTCGCGGACACCGGCGTTGGTGACCACGCCCCGCACCCCGCGCCGCTGGAGCGCGGTGGCGAACAGCTCGCCGAACATGCCGTCGGTGGACGGCGAGGTGGTGGTCACCACCAGGATGTCGCCCTCGCCGCACTGCTCGACGGCGGCGTGGATCATGAGGTTGTCGCCGGGCCAGCTGAGCACGGTGACCGCGGTGCCGGCGACCCGTACGCCCTGCTGCACGGGACGGATCTCCGGACCGAGCAGGCCGGTACGGCCCATCGCCTCGCTGACGGTGGCCACGCCGAAGCCGGCCAGCGCGTCGACGTCCTTGGCGTCCGCCTTCGGCGGGCCGGTAACGATCACGCCGCTCATGCCAGCTCCTTCGCGATCTCCGGGTACGGACGCATGTAGGCCTCGGCCATGGTCTTGTGCGCCAGGCCCAGGTTGGGGCCCGCGTTGCGCTTGAGCTGGACACCGCGGCGGACGGCCAGATCGGTGTAGTAGTCCCACAGGTGCTGCTGGGCGCCGAGGCACTCCATGGCCTTGCGCTTGGTGTCCCACACCTCGGTGATGTCGAGCAGCACCTCGGGCCTGAAGCCGCTCATCTCAGGCTGGTGCGGCTCGAAGAAGAAGACCGGCGGGGCTCCGATGATCTCGCCGGGACCCGGGTAGCCGATGGCCTGGGCGAGCACACGGGCCTCCAGCGCCATCCGGTTCGCGGCCGGGTGGTCGCCGTTGTAGGGGTCCTCGGCCGGGTGGGTCAGCACGACGTCCGGCTGGGTCTCGCGGTAGACCTCGACCAGCTTGTCGGTGAGCTGCGCGGTGGCCACCAGCGGGTAGTCGCCGGCGTCGAAGAAGCGGACCTCGGCACCGAGGGTGGCGGCGGCGCGTTCGGCCTCGTCGCGGCGTATCGCCTTGATCTCGTCGAGCTTCCGGCCCTCGCGCCACGCCTTGGCGGACTCCCCGCGCTCGCCGAAGGTCAGGCACGCGATGGTGACCTTCTCCCCCCGGGAGGCGGCCAGGGCGATGGCTCCGCCGGCACGCCAGACGAAGTCCCCGGCGTGCGCGGTGATGACGAGGGTCGAGCGTGGTGGGCCGGCGGGCGCGTTGCCATGCGTCATTGCTGGGATCTCTCCTTCTTACGGGCTCGGTCGGCCGCCGGGCGCTGTCGCCTGTGCCGACGGGGCGAACGCGCTCGGCCCGTCGGGCCCGCGCGCGCACCCTTCCGACACAGGCACGCCCTCTCGGCTCACCGGCCTTGATGGACAGGTACGCGCCCGCCCCGCGTGTGCCGGTCGGCTGCGCTTCAGTCGCGCAACGCCTCGATCACGCTGTCGAGATGGGCGCGGACGGCCGCTTCGGCCGCCTGCGGGTCCCTGGCCCGGATCGCTTCGATCATGGCCAGGTGCTCGTTCAGGGATTGCTGCGGCCGTCCGGGACGCAGCGCCAACTGGAACCGGTGACGCACCAGTTGGGCATTGAGTCGTTCCAGCAGTTCCTGGGCGGTCCGCTGGCCGGAGAACTCCCGGATCCGGACGTGCAGTTCGTGGTTGAGGTCGGAGTAGGTCACCGGCTCGCCGTCGGCCACGGCCTTGGTCATGGCCGTGCCGAGGTCGGTCAGTTCGCTCAGCTGATCATCGCTGGCCGCGACGGCCGCCTTCGCCGCGCACAGTCCTTCGAGGACCATGCGGCACTCCGTGATGGCGACCGCTTCGTCCACGGTCACCACCCGCACCCGCGAACCGCGGTTGCGGATGCGCTCGACCAGCCCCTGGGACTCCAGGTCGATGAGCGCGGCCCGGATGCTGGCCCGTGTCACACCGAACTGCTCGGCGAGTTCGTTCTCCACCAACCGCTGCGCCGGTGCCATGTCGCCGTGCAGGATCGCCTGCCGCAGCTGCGCGAGCGCGTGCTGCTTGGCCTGCTCCCCGGTGCCCGGACGGGCTTCTGTCGGCATGTGCCCTCCCTGAGTGAGTGCCTGTCGAACCTAAATCTAGCCAAACAAGATTGTCAACAATTTTGTCTGCTGTATTGCGCGCATGATCGGCGCCGACCGGCCCGTCGGTCGGCCGCGCGCGGGTCCGGTCCGTACTCGATGAGGGTGTTGCTCGATGAAGGCGTTGCTTGATCAGGGCGTTACTTGGTGAGGGCGTTGCTTGATGAAGGCGCTACTTGATGAGGGCGTTCGCGACCACGACGACCAGTCCGAGCAGCGCGTCCCCCAGCCCGACCAGCGCGCACTTGATCCAGGACCGCCGCAGGCGCCGCGAGGTGACCAGGCCCAGGGCGAACAGCAGCGCCATGTTCAGGGCGAACGCCGGGTACTCCACCCCGTTCGGCGGCAGCCGGCCCCAGCCCGCCGCGGCCAGCAGCGCCACCGTGGGCAGCACGGCGGCGACCAGCGGCCACTCGTCGGCGAGGCTGTGCAGCAGATCCCGGCGGCGCTGCGGGCGGCGCTCGGCGACATAGTGCGCGTAGCCGTGCGCGAGGGCCGACGCGAGCGCCGTGACCAGCAGCCAGGCGGCGTCGTAGCGACGGCCCGCCTGATCGGTGTGGCCGTACCGGGTGAGCGCCGCGACCATCGAGCTGGCCAGTACGGCACCGTAGACACCGCCGAAGAAGACGGCCTCCAGGGTGTCGTGCCGGTGCGCGTCGGCGGTCGCCGAGGTATCGGTCATACCTCGACGATCACGCGCGCCGGGCGTCGGCGCCAGCGCGCGCGAGCACGACCCGGCCCGGCTCACCACACCGCGCCGCCCCGACCGCGACCGCGACGAAGTGTCCTGCCGTACGGTCCGATACTGCACACCCTGTCGGCGGCCGCCCGGCGGACCGGCTCGCTAGGGTCGGCCCATGATCCCCAGCTTCGTGGTCCACGTCCCCGACGCCGAGCTCGAACCCGAGCCGCTCGACCCCGCCCAGATCGTCTCCGGCAGCCCCGAGGTGACCGGGAAGGTGGTCTGGGAGTCCGACGACGGCCGGCAGCTCCGCGGAATCTGGCAGATCACCCCCGGCGTCGTCACCGACACCGAGGCCGACGAGCTGTTCGTCGTGGTCAGCGGCTCGGCGACGATCGAGGTCGAGGGCGGGCCCACGCTGCGGGTCGGACCGGGCGACCTGGCGGTGCTGCGCGAGGGCGACCGGACGACGTGGACGGTCCACGAGACCCTGCGCAAGGTGTACGCGATCAACCTGTAACGGCCGGCCCGCCGGGCACCGCACCCACGCAGCCGCGCAAGGCCGGGCAGGCTGGGCAGTGCACGGCCGGGCTGTGCACGGCCGGGTGCCGACCGGGGTCTTTGACACCGGGGTCCGGCGCGCCCAGGGTGGGCCGGGCGGATACTCGGACCGGTCCAGGAGAGGCTGTCATGGTGCTGCGTACCCTCGGTGTCGCCGTCGTCGGGTTCGGCTGGATGGGCCGGGTGCACACTCGGGCGTACGCCCGGGTCCGGCACCACTATCCGCATCTGCCTCTGACTCCGCGGCTGGTGGCGGTCGCCGACGACGTGCCGGGCCGGGCGGAGGAGGCCGCCGGACAGTTCGGGTTCGCCACCGCCGTGCACGACTGGCGCGAGGTGGCCGCCGACCCGCGCGTCGAGGCGGTCAGCGTCACCGCCCCGAACTTCCTGCACCGGGAGATCGGGGTCGCGATGGCCGAGGCGGGCAAGCACCTCTGGATCGAGAAGCCGGTGGGCCTGACGGCGGCGGACGCCCGCGCGGTGGCGGACGCGGTCGCCGGGGCCGGGGTGCAGGGCACGGTCGGCTTCAACTACCGCGGCGCACCCGCCGTCCAGGCCGCCCGCGAGCTGATCGCCGCCGACGGGATCGGCACCGTCACCCATGCCCGCATCCGGCTGTTCAGCGACTACGCCGCCCATCCGGAGTCCGCGCTGACCTGGCGCTACGAGCGCCTGCGGGGCGGCAGCGGAGTGCTCGGCGACCTCGCCTCGCACGGCGCGGACCTGGCCCGGTACCTGCTCGGCGACATCGCCTCGCTGACCGCCGACACGGCCGTCTTCGTCCCGCGGCGGCCCCGCCCGCCCGGCGCCACAGCCGGGCACGAACGGGCCGCGGGCGGCGAGTACGGCCCGGTGGAGAACGAGGACTACGTCAGCTGTCTGCTCCGCTTCGCCTCCGGCGCCCGTGGTGTCCTGGAGGCCTGCCGGGTGTCGGTCGGCGAGCAGAACAACTACGGCTTCGAGGTGCACGGCACCCGCGGCGCCGTCTTCTGGGACTTCCGCCGGATGGACGAGCTGGGCGTCAGCCGCGGCACGGCCTACCAGGACCAGCCGGTGGCCACACGTCACGTCGGTCCGGGCGACGGCGAGTTCGGCGCCTTCCAGCCGGGCGCCGCGAACCCGATGGGCTACGACGACCTGAAGGTCATCGAGGCGTACCGCTTCCTGCGCTCCGTCGCCGAGGACACCCCGTACGGCGCCACTCTCGGCGACGCCGTGGCCAGCGCCGCCGCGCTGGACGCGATGACCCGGTCGGCGCGGGACGGCACCTGGGTCGACGTGACGTCGTCGTAGGCGGGTCGTAGGCGGGTGGCAGACGGGGCGCAACCGGATCGCAGACGGGTTGTTCGGGGCATTTGTACTGACAAGAATGGCGTCCAGGCACCGCCCGCCCCCGTACCCAAGGAGCGTCCGTCCCCATGCGCATCGGAATCCTCGGCCTCGGCCGCATCGGCGCCTTCCACGCCGAGACCCTCTCCGGACTCGACGCCGTCCGGTCGCTCGTCGTGGCCGACCCGTTCGCCCGTGCGGCCAAGACGGCGGGCGAGCGGTTCGGCGCCGAGGTCGCGGACTCGCCCGAGGCGCTGCTGGCCGCCGGGGTGGACGGCGTCGTGGTGGCGGCGGCGACCGACGCCCACCCGGCGCTGATCCTGGCCGCCGTGGACGCGGGTGTCCCGGTCTTCTGCGAGAAGCCCGTCGCACGCACCATGCGCGAGGGCGTCGAGGTGATGAAGGCAGTCTGGGGCCGTGGCGTCCCGGTCCAGATCGGCTTCAACCGCCGCTTCGACGCGGGCTTCGCCGCGGCCCGCGCAGCCGTCCGGTCCGGCGAGCTGGGCAGGCTGCACACGGTCCGGTCGACCACCCTGGACCCGGCGCCGCCGCCGGCCGCGTACGTCGCCGCCTCGGGGGGCATCTTCCGCGACTGTTCCGTGCACGACTTCGACATCGTCCGCTGGGTGACGGGCCGTGAGGTGACGGAGGTGTACGCGGTCGGCGGCAACCGCGGTGCCGACTTCATCCGGGAGGCCGGTGACGCCGACACCACCGGAGCGGTGCTCACCCTGGACGACGGCACGATCGCCCTGGTCTCCAACAGCCGTCACAACGCCCGTGGTTACGATGTCCGGCTGGAGCTGCACGGCTTCTCGGACTCGATCGCCGTCGGCCTCGACGACAAGCTGCCGCTGCGCTCGGTGGAGCCGGGCGTGCGCTTCCCGGCCGGCCCCCCGCACGACTTCTTCATGGACCGCTTCGGCGACGCCTACCGCGCCGAGCTCGCCGCGTTCACGGAGGTCGTCGCCGGCACCCGGCCGTCCCCGTGCACGATCCCGGACGCCCTGGAGGCCGGGTGGGTGGCGGAGGCGTGCACGCTGTCGCTGCGCGAGCACCGGCCGGTACGGCTCGACGAGGTGCGGTCCGTCTGACGGGCGGGCCGGGCTCCACATCGCCGACGCCGTCTGCCGACACCGTTCGGCTCGCCGTCACCGGCGGCTCACAGGCAGTAGCGGACCAGCCATTCGTCCGGGTCGTAGGCGTTGCGTGCCGGGTCCGGCGCGACGGCCGGCCGCTCCTCGACCGTGTCCTGCGGCCGGATCCGCTCCGGCAGGGCGCCGAACCGCGCCTGCCGCCGGGCCTCTGCGGTGTCCGGCACCGTCTCGTCGTGCTCCGCGTCCGTCAACTCGGCCTCCCCGTGACGATGTTCGCCCACGCGTCCGGCACGCGGGCTCCCTCACCGCTTCGACGTGCTTTACCGGCCCGCAGGTTCCGCCGGAAGGTTGAAGACATGGTCAGGAGAGATGATCTTTGTGATCGCCTCGCCGAGGACGGTGCTCGGTTCGGCGCCCTTGTAGTCGATGTCGGTGTTGAGCACCACGACCAGCGTCGCCTGCGCCGAGGGCAGGTAGACGGTCAGCGACTCGTAGCCCGGCAGCGAGCCGTTGTGGCCGATCCAGCCCTTGACGTCGAAGATGCCGAGGCCGTAGCCGACGCCCGGGATCGGGGTCGCCGGAGTGGTCAGCCGCTGCTTCTGGACGGCGGGGCTGATCATGGTGTTGCCGTCCGGCAGGAGGCCCGTGGCGACCGTCCGCGCCCAGATCCGCAGGTCGTCCAGGGTCGAGATCATCGCGCCCGCGGTCCAGGCCCAGGAGGTGTTCCAGCCCGCGGCGTCCTCGACCTGCCCGCTGGCGGTCTGGTTGGTGTAGCCCTGCGCGTGCGGCTCGGGGAACTCCGCCCCGGTCGGGAAGAGACTGTGGTCCATCCCGGCCGGCTCCAGGACGTGGTCGCGGATGTAGTCCTCGATGTTCTGCCCGGAGAGCTTCTCGACGACCAGGCCGAGCAGGATCAGATTGGTGTTGGAGTAGTCGAACTTCTGGCCCGGCGAGAACAGCACCGGGTGCTTGAACGAGTAGTCGAGGAGCTGCTGGGGGGTGAAGGACCGCTGCGGGTCGGACGTGAGGGCCTTGAAGAAGCCGTCGTCGTCCGTGTAGTTGAACAGGCCGCTGCGCATCCCGGCCAGCTGACGCAGGGTGATCCGGTCCCCGCCCGGCACCCCGTCGACGTACCGGTCGATCGTGTCGTCGAGGCCGGCCTTCTTCTGGTCGACCATCTGCAGCAGCGCCGTGACGGTGAACGTCTTGGTCTCGCTGCCGATCCGGGTGTACAGGTCCGTCTTCATGGCCCGGTGGTCGGTCTTGTCGGCGACGCCGAAAGCCTTCACGTACTGCCCCTGGGCGGGTGTCCAGATGCCGACGCTCGCACCGGGGATGCCCGCCTCTTTGATCACATGCTGCACGGTCGCGTCCAGGAGGCGCTGCACGGGCGGGGTGAGATCGCGGACGCCGCCGGCGGAGGGGGACGGCAGCCGCGGGTAGGCGGCGGTGACGGCGCCCGGACCGGTCGGCGGCGCGGCCAGGACCGGCCCTCCGGCGAACGGCACCATGAGCATCCCCACCGCGGTGGCGAGGACGGCTCCCCTGCGCAGTCGTATACCCGCGTGCGTCATGGGCCAGCTCCTCCGTGCGGAGACAGAAGGAAGCGGATCCGCCTGGTCGTCGCCTCGCACGGCGAAGGCCGGACGGCCCCGCATCCCCTCAGCATAAGAGCGGCCGTACGCCGCCGCCTCCCGACGACGGCGGCAAGGCCCGTGCCACGCCCGCCCGCC